>JARYLT010000002.1 GCA_029907515.1 Spirochaetota bacterium
CGCACGCAACATATTACGCCGTACCTCCTGTACGGCTATCATTGACCCTTACTTTTGCTTTTATCAACCTTTGCTGTTTTTTAAAAGAACGCTTGAGTCTGGTTTATTCCTTTGGGTATGCTTTTTCTTCTGCTTCATACTCATTATATCTATGTGTTGCATTCTGCTTTATTTCTCTGCTTATTGTTGCATGTTGTCTCCCTAATATACAATATTTCCCGTAACGATATTCATTTGCTATAAAGCATTTTTTTGATGACAATTCTTTCTCCTCATTATATATGAGTAATTCCATATACATACCTGCTTTTTCGTTTTTGTTGGTGGAACATCCACTATAAAGTATATGTTGTGTATGAGGCTACATTTTTTTATTTTGTGTTGCATGTTATCCATGAATCTGCACAATGGCTTCCCTTTCAAAGCAGCACATGCCATAAAAATACATTCCTTGACAAACATGTACTATAAATTAAAAATTAAAAAATAATTTTTTGTTAAAAAATAATATTTGTCAAAATCCATTATAAGATGGTACTATACTATACGGTAAGCGGTAATAAAACAACATCATTATAGAGTAAAGAGATTTTATTTTTTATATTATAAAACAAGGGTGGAAAATTATGAAATTCTTACAATTTTTAGGTGTTATTATCACCGTATCTTCATTATTTGCCTGTTCAACCATTGATGTAGCATATACCAATAAGCAGGCAATACAAAAAAGAATGAAGCGGGTTGCAGTTTTTCCATTTGATATAAAAGGGGCTGGATGGGGCGATGAATTTTCAGATGCTATCTCACATCAATTTTTTAAAAGTGGAAAAGTCACTACCATCGAACGCGAGGCCATACAAAAAATTTTGCAGGAACAGCAGCTTTCTGCCTCTGGTTTAATTGACGATAAACAGGCTGTAAAAATTGGTAAATTGTTAGGTGCTGATGTAATCATTATTGGCCGTGGCTCAGCTTTACAGGCATACAGGAACAACAAGTTTGAACCCAACTGTATTGATACGTTTACATTAAAAGCTATTAATACTGAAAATGGTGAAATTCTGCTAACCGTACGCAAAGAACCAGGGAGAGCATGGGACTGGCGTTACAGAGCAAAATTTTGCTGTGGATTAACATTAATCTGGAATCTCAATGATATTCTAATAGAGAGTTCCCAGTATGATGACATTGCCAAACAGGTAGTTAAGCAAATCCTGGCTATTTTACAAGAAGAAAATAAAAGATGAAATGGAAATCCAAAACATATATCAAGCTTTTAATCCTGGTTAGTGTCATAGCATTTTTTTCTTCTGCCTATTCATCAGAATTTGATGAGCTCGATAAGCCTCCTGAAGGCATACATAAAGATCAGATACTAATTACTGGCTCAGTTTCTATCGGTGTCCCATACGGTGATCTTATTTCAGCTGAAGAAAAATTTACTAAAACCTCAACCTATACCTTTGAAAATGAAATAACTAAACTCATTTATCTTTCTCATTTAGCTTTTGGATTAACAATTTCAGGAGAATATCTCCCCATTGATTATATTGGTATACGTTCAAAAATACGGCGTAGTGTTATAGTACAGAATACAAATTTTGGCACTGACTACCAATCCTGGAAAAAAACACTGTACAGCGATTATTCTGTTTATTTTGGCCCATCTTTTCATGTTACAAATAGAAAGCCATGGGACATTAGTCTATCGCCCATGCTTGGCTATTCATTTGCTACTTATAAACCAACTCCTATAGCCCGCATACTCATTGATGGGTATACACCACCACCCACACAGCAGTTTTCAAGTATTACTTATGGTGTTGATGTCATGCTCAGCATATTTTTCAGTGGGGGGCTTGTTGTCCAGATTGGTGCAGAATGGATACGTAACAATATAATATTTTCATCAATCCCAGATGCTGTAAATCCTCAAACAAACCAGACTTTTTATACCAAGAAAGATGCCACTATTGATTCCCTTCTCTTCTGTGTTTCAGCCGGATATGCTTTCTATAATTAATATCTTCAATTGTAAATACAACACAAGATGACAAAACTTCAATTTCATATACCTTAACATGCCTGAGTCATGATTTAATCCATATCATTTCCATTGTTTGCATTTATAATTATTTACTTACAAGTTATTTTATTACTGCATTCCCTGTATTAACCAGCATTGATATCACACGCACTGTAGTCAGTTTATCTTTACTCTTCAATTTAACAGGCAATTGCAAAAACTGATGCATACATCCTCTTCGTCTGTGTTCTAATGGGAAGCTTCCATCCTCAAATTGTTTCTTTATACACTGATTAAATAATCGTATCCTGAAAGTTTCAGATCCATTACCTAAGTAAAGTGAAAACTGAATGGCATCAATACTATCATAGTCTAAATAAAACGGATACCCAAGCAATTCATGATTATAGGAAATTCTGCATCTGCAACCAGTTTCTTTAAATATGGCATCATCACGGAACATATAGGCGATAGCTCTGTGTAATGTATCATTGCTGATCTGGTTACCTGTTTTCATCAGTGCTCTAGCACACATGACAGTTGCAACCGCACAACTTGGTACATCAGTATGCTCTAATCGGATCCCTCCCCCGGTACGTTTAAAAAGCAAATAGTTAAGCGAATCACCAACCGACCCAATAGGACAATGCAGCCATCCACCATCATCCCTCTGATGAGCCAGAATCCAGGCTATACCTTTCTCCACTTCCTTTCCCTGATACCCGCTTTCAAGCAGGCTATATACTAATTGGCCAGTAATACAGGCTGTTGAACAGAAAGGTTTCCAGTTTAACGTAAATCCTCCATCATCCTGCTGGAATGTAAGTATTTCTTTGAGAATTGAGTACACCACATTATCACTGATATCAAATCCACTTTCCACCAGTGATGAAAAAAACCACATAATGCCAATCCCTGGTGTATCAAAATACTCAAAGGTTTTTCTATTTGGTGAAAACAAACTGGCCGAATGTACTATTTGAATGCTGTCTTTTTGTATAATAGTTTCTTGTAAAGCAGGAATACGTTTCTTTAAAAAAAATAATGATACCGCATCATCCATTAACCATTGGATAATATCACCATTTAAATATTTTGATTGAATTTCCACCAATCCTATAGTTGCTTATTTTCTTAAACTGACAATACGATTATAATTCTCTACAATTATGGGGTTATCAGGTGCAAGCTTTCTTGCCTTTTCAATGATTTCAATGGCTTTTTTCACATCACCACCCTGAACATAACTCATGGCCAGATTATTGCAAATATATGCTGAAGAAGGTGCCAGTGCATATGCAGCCGAATATGCAGTCTGTGCCTGGGTAATTCTGCCTAAAGCCATCAGCACATTGCCCAATTCATTGTATGCATAGTACATCTCTGGATCAAGTGAGATAGCTTTTTCTAAATATTCTTTTGCCTGCCAGTACGAACCAATACCTGAATAGGCCAATCCCAAAATATAATATGCAACAGGTTCCTGCTTGATCTGCAATGCTTTGCGGGCCCACGTCATTGCATCAGTATACCGCTTAGAATCAATATATATAAACGCAATATCAATGAGAGGATTAATGGTATCTTTCTGAATTTCCGCACAACGCTTTAAATGGGTTAGAGCTGATTCATAATTGCCCTTCTTAGCATGGATATGACCTGCTAAATAACGAAGATTATAATTTGGCGTATTTGTCTCAAAATCTCTTGAAACATCCAGAACAGATGCTATTTCGGTTAATGCATCATCATATTTCCCTTGCTCAAACAGTTTCAAGGCTTTATTATAATCTGCATATAGCATCATGGGGATTGTTAGTATAAAAGCAGAAATAAAAAATGGTCTTATTTTCACGATTTATCCCCCAAAAAATATAATGTATTTACCTCACCCTCAAGTCCTTTTAGTTTCATATAACATAAGCTCAAGGGTGAGGTTAAAAATATTTTTATCATATTTCAAAGCTACATTATGACCACTCACATTACATAAATTCATTACATTTAGAGATCATTACCCAAGCATAATTTTTACCGGGGGAACCGAATTGCAGCCTGAGCAGCAGCCAGTCGGGCAATAGGTACTCTAAACGGTGAGCAACTTACATAATCAAGCCCAACCATGTGGCAAAACTCAACTGAACTTGGCTCACCACCATGTTCACCACAAATACCCAGTTTGAGCTTTGGATTTACAGAGCGTCCTTTTTCATATGCCATTTTAATAAGCTGCCCAACACCATCCCTGTCAAGAATTCTAAATGGGTCATTTGGTAAAATTTTCTTATCAACATACTCTTTCAGGAATTTTCCTGCATCGTCACGGCTAAAACCAAATGTCATCTGTGTGAGGTCATTTGTTCCAAATGAGAAGAACTCAGCAACCTTTGCTATCTCATCAGCTGTTACTGCAGCTCGTGGTACTTCAATCATTGTACCAACCATATAATCAACTTTTACTCCCATCTCTTTCATGACAGTTTCAGCAGTTTTTACAATGATGTCCTTCTGCATTATAAGCTCCTTAACATGACCAACCAGTGGAACCATAACCTCAGGCTTAACATCCACACCTTCTTTTACAAGCTGGCAGGCTGCTTCAAATATTGCACGCGCCTGCATCTCTGTAATTTCAGGATAGGTAATGCCCAAACGGCAACCTCTGTGCCCTAACATGGGGTTAAATTCATGGAGTTCTTCAACCTTGGCCTTAACATCTTCAACTGTTATACCTAATTCTTTTGCCATCTCTTTCTGGGATTCCAGATCATGTGGTAAAAATTCATGTAATGGTGGATCAAGTAACCTGATAGTTACTCCCAATCCTTCCATTGCTTTGAATATCCCATAAAAATCCTCTCGTTGCATAGGTAGCAATTTATCCAGTGCCTTCTTTCTTCCTTCAAAGGTATCAGCAAGTATCATTTCTCTTACTGCTTTTATCCTGTCCCCCTCAAAGAACATATGTTCAGTGCGGCACAGTCCTATCCCTTCAGCTCCAAAATTTCGAGCAACTGTTGCATCATGAGGCGTATCGGCGTTGGTCCTTACTTTAAGCTTTCTGATTTCATCAGCCCACTGCATAATGGTCCCAAATTTGCCTGTTACTTCTGGTTCAACGGTTGCAACTTTGCCAAGCATCACCTCTCCTGTTGAACCATCTATGGAGATGTAATCCCCTTCTTTTAATGTAATATCTTCAACTTTCATAGTTCGCTTAGCGTAATCTATCTCCAGCACGCCGCAACCTGATACACAGCATTTGCCCATTCCCCTGGCAACAACAGCAGCATGCGATGTCATACCACCACGTGCAGTAAGTATACCTTCAGCAGCATTCATGCCCTTTAAATCCTCAGGCGATGTTTCTATTCTAACCAAGATCACCTTTTCACCACGTTCTTTCCATTCATGGGCATCGTCAGCATTGAAAACAATTTTTCCTGTTGCAGCCCCAGGGGAAGCTGGAAGACCTTTTGCAATAACCTTGCGCTGTGCCTTCGGATCAAACGTTGGATGGAGTAGCTGGTCAAGTGATTGTGGATCCACTCTTAACACCGCATCCTCTTTTGTTATCAAACCTTCTTCAACCATATCAACAGCAATATTTATAGCTGCCCGTGCAGTTCGTTTGCCATTTCGTGTCTGGAGCATCCACAATTTTTTGTTTTGTATGGTAAACTCAATATCCTGCATGTCGCGATAATGTTTTTCAAGAGTCCTGTACACATCTACTAACTGCTTATATGCTTCTGGCATATACTCTTCCAGTGATGGATATTTCTGTTTACGTTCCTCCTCTGATACCCCATTTTCCCTGGCCCACCGACGGGACCCTTCAAGTGTTATCTGTTGTGGTGTTCTTATGCCTGCAACAACATCCTCACCCTGAGCATTAATCAGGTATTCACCAAAAAATTCCTTTGCACCTGTAGCAGGATCTCTTGTGAAGGCAACACCGGTTGCACAATCATTGCCCATATTTCCAAATACCATAGCCTGAACATTTACTGCAGTACCCCAGCTATCATCAATGTTATTCATTTTTCGGTACAGGATAGCACGCTCATTATTCCATGATCTGAAAACTGCTCCTATTGCTCCCCATAACTGCTCATAGGGGTCATCAGGGAATGATACATTGAGCTTATCTTTTATAATTTTCTTAAATCGCGCCACCAGTTCTTTTAAATCATCAACAGTAAGTTCAAGGTCATTTTTAACTTTCCTTTTTTCCTTAAGTTCATCCATGATTACTTCAAATGGGTCATGCTCATCCTTGCTTTCCGGCTTCAATCCCAGTACAACGTCACCATACATCTGGATAAAGCGGCGGTAAGAATCCCATGCAAACCGCTCATTTCCTGTTTTTGTTACAAGGCCTTTTACCACGTCTTCATTTATTCCTAAATTCAGGATTGTATCCATCATTCCAGGCATAGATGCCCGTGCACCAGATCTAACTGACACCAGCAAAGGGTTGGAAGGGTCACCAAACTTAGTGCCCATAATTTCTTCTACCTTTCGTAATGCAGCTATAACTTCCTCTTTTAGCCCATCAGGCATTTTCTGATTGTTTTTATAATATTCATTACATACTTCTGTTGTAATTGTAAAGCCTGCGGGAACAGGTATGCCAATACGTGACATTTCTGCTAAATTAGCACCTTTACCGCCTAAAAGGTTCTTCATATCAGCAGTTCCCTCTGTAACATTACCACCAAACAGATATACACGCTTTGCCATTGTTGTTCTCCCTTCTTATTTGGATTTATTATTTTGCTACCATAAAAATGGTAACATATCTCATTTCCAAAATAAATACATAATAACAGGCTATTTTTACCAGAAATACTTACCGGTTTAACATCCTTATAGTACTACATTTCTGTTGTAAAGATTAATTTCAAAATATTATCATCCTTTTCAAGATATATATCATTGTTTAAGCAAATCTTTTACAATTTTAACAAAACATGCGTCTCTATCAATACAATTTTCACAACTATTTGACGTAAAAATACTGATATCGCAATCTACAGTATTTGTTTCAACCATAATTTCTTTATACCGTATATACTGCACTTCATCATCTGTTAACGCTTGCTCACCCTGTTTGTGTAATTTTTGTACGATAGTTTTTTGTAATTCAATCTCCTTTTTGTCTACAACATGTTCAGCTGGAATGGTTGCCTTTTTCTTTTGCAAAGCAACAAACCCTCTCGTTTTATATCTGATAGCATGTTTGCGGGTAATTATGAAATAGAGAATACCAGTGGCAAGCCCACCCAGATGCCCTATATGTGAGATGTTATCAAATCCACCTGATAGCTCCAGAAACAGTTCCAGAGCGCCATACAATATCACCAGTGTTCGTGCTTTCACCGGTATGATAAAAAAAAGTAATATTTCAACATCAGGAAACAATATGCCAAATGCAAGAAGAAGCCCAAAAACTGCTCCAGAAGCACCAATAGTTGGGATATAATATCCCAGTCCACCCGATACTAAAGCTATGATAAAAATTGCTAAGCCTGCCCCAATACCACAGGTTAAATAGTATATAAGGAATTTTTTGCTCCCCCACAGTCTTTCAACAGGCATACCAAAGATAAAAAGAGCATACATATTAAATATAATGTGTGCAAAACCTGAAGTGCTATGGAGAAACATATACGAAAATAGCTGCCATAGATAAAATTTATCAACTACCAGATAAGGAGTTAAACCCAGGTAATACGTAACAATATCCATAGGTACAACATTATTAGCAACAGTATACGGAACAAGAGTATTACTCAACAAAAGTTGAATGAGAAAAATTATACCATTTGCTATTATCAGGGTAACAGCCCAGTTCTTATACATTAACCAATCCTGCTCTTTCTATTACGTAATTTTATTATTGATCCTCATATTGAGGGCACATTCTTGAAACGCCAGGCTCAAAATCCCTGCAAACTGCCGGTCGTGTGTTATAAATGGTACAACTATAGAGGCCATCATCATCCATTATTAAAAAAGGACATCGTTGAATTGAATGCCCATTACGGGAAGAAATCAAATGATCACCAGCCCAGATGCTGGCTTCATTTTCAATTATATGCAAAATATCATGCCGCCCTTCAGCACGCCAGCGTACAAAATCATCTTCAGTTGCATATGCAATCATATCAACAAAGCAACATGCACCACATCGCCTGCACTCTTTTTTTTGCATAATATTAAAACTATTATAGTTTGTCTATGACAATCCTTTCAACGCAAACTGGTAGATAAATTCAATTAAATCATCTATTGTCATCCATTCTTCCGGAGAAAACCATAACCGTGTTCTAACGATCATTGAAGCAATAAGATTCAAAGCAATTTTCTCATCTACTTTTCTGAATAATCCCTTTTCAATTCCACGCCTGAGTATGGAATACCCTATCCGATTATATTCATCACGCAGATTAAGTATAACTTTTCTCCTTTCAGGAGAAAGATTTCTGAGCTCTGTATCAAACAATAATTTTGAAGCTCTTTTTTCCCCTAAAGTAATTTTAACATGAGTTTCTATCAATAATCGTAATTGCTGAAGGGGATCTCCATCTTCTTTTTCCAGATATCTGATTGGATTGACAATCTCTTCCATTTCCTCTTTTAAAATTGAGAACAGTATCTCTTCTTTACTTTCAAAAAAATTATAAATATTGGCAGGTCTGAAACCACATTCATTTGCAATATCCTTCATACTGGTTTCAGCATAGCCTTTTTCCCAGAAAAGTACCTGTGATTTTTGCATTATCAATGTTTTCTGTTTGCTGTTCTCTTTTATTACAACATCTGGCATCGGTATTATCTCCTCAACTAATAAAAAATTGCTTTCCCTCTACTTTCATAGTAATGCAGTATGAATTAAATCAATCATCCACATCATAATACTATATTCTTTGAATTTACCACATTATAACACCATAATCGTAAATACAAGAAAAAAAACCTCGTACCGTTTATACGAGGTTTTTTATAAAAAGCAGGAGGTTCCTTATAGCTTTATTTTTATTCACCCTTAAATTCAGGTTTTCTTTTTTGGGCAAATGCCATCATGCCTTCCATACAATCCTTTGTCGTAAATAGTTTTGCCAGTTCTTCTCGTTCCATCTTCAAATGCATTTCAGGCGACATTGATGGACCTGCTGACAATACCTTCAAAATTGCTTTAACAGATAATGGTGGCCTGGCTGCTAATTCTTCTGCAAATTTCAATACTTCACCCATAAAATCCTGTTCTTCAAAAACTTTATGTACCAGACCTATTGCAAGAGCTTCATCTGCCTCAAGTTGTTTTCCAAAAAGCATTATTTCTAATGCCTTTGCTCTTCCAACCAAACGAGGTAGCCGTAATGTACCGCCATAGCCAGGCATAATTCCTAAATTTGTCTCGGTTAAACCAATCCGTGCACCCTTTTTCATGAGGCGTATATGACAGGCCATTGCCAATTCGCATCCACCACCAAGAGCATGACCATTTAATGCGGCTATGACGGGTTTAGGATAATCTTCTATTTTATTCCACACATCCTGCCCCCGCTTTAAAAAGTCAACGGCACTGAAATCTCCAAACCCCTGTGAAAGATCCGCACCAGCACAGAAAATCTTATCTCCTGATCCAGTTATAACCAGCACACGGATATTTTTATCTATCTCCAAAGTATCTAACAATTTCCGCATTGTTTCAAAAACATCATGACTCAGCTGATTAGCTTTAGGTTTGTTTATAGTTAAAATACCAACCATTCCTTTTTGTTCCAGTAATACTGCATCTGACATATTACCCCTCCTATCTCCCTATTGTTTTAAATGAACCATCTATAATTTCAGGTTCTGGTTTCAGAATGTCTAATTTAAAGCGCTGTGCCAGATAATTAAGGCAATCAGTTAATTGTTGTGGTTGAACTCCTGATGCCAGAGCAAACGGCCCAGCAAATGCGTTCATACCATATTTTACTCCATCATCTATATCCTGAACACTTGCAGCAATACCTTCTTTATATACCTTTACTGCTTCATTAACCTGAACTGCCATGAGATGCAGCGGGGTTATTTCTTCAGTATCAGGCATTTCAGGAATAATAGCTTTGCCATCCTTCCATTCATATATGCCTTTTCCACTCTTCATGCCAAGATGACCTTTATCCAGGCATCCAAGTAAAAATTTTCCTGGTTTATATTGAGGAGATAGTGTCTGTGCATAATATTCCAGTGTATGGCAGAAAACATCCAGCCCAACAAAATCAGCTGTTTCAAAAGGAGCCATTTTAACACCCATTTTCTTCATTTTCCCATCTATTTGTGCAGGATGGATTTTGCCTTCATCTAAAATTGCACTGAGTAATGCCTGGTTAGGTGCACTGATTCTGTTAACAATAAAACCAGGTCTATCTTTCAAAACTTTTACGGGAAATTTATCAATTTTCTTTGTTAATTCAAACAAAATATTTATAGCATTTTCCGATGTTTTTGCGCCATAAATTAACTCCACCAATTTCATTCTTGTTACAGGGTTGAAAAAATGCATCCCAGCAAATCGCTCAGGATTTGTAACAGCAGTAGCTATTTCAGTAATGCTCATTGTTGATGTGTTTGTTGCCAGTATTGCATCTGAAGCACATGCAGATGAAGCTTTTGCAAATACATCCTTCTTCAGTTGCATATTTTCAGGGACAGCCTCAATGATCACCTGAGCATCTGATACTCCTTTTTGTAAATCTGTTGTAACACTTATTTTCCCAAGAATTTCATCAACAGTACCCTGCAGTTTTCCTTTTGATGCAAGGAAATCCAAACTTTCCTTTACTTTCTTTAACGCATTATCAAGGAATTCCTGCTTGATATCTATCATGGTAACCATTAAACCATTCTGAGCACAAACCTGTGCTATCCCATGACCCATTGCCCCCGAACCTATAACTGCAATTTTCTTTACATCATTAATACTCTGCATAATTACCTCCATTTATAAAAATCATGTTATTTAAGTTCCTTACTTGACATTTCCAGTACATTTCGAGCAATAATTAAATGCTGTATTTGTCCAGTCCCTTCAAAAATATCCATGATCTTGCTATCCCTCATCCATTTTTCTGCTAGATATTGCGTTGAATATCCTACCGGCCCAAGCAATTCACTGCATCGCTGGGTTATCAATGTTGCATACCTACCCGCCTTAGCTTTTGCCATTGATGCTTCTAAATTATTAAACTGGTTATTATCAGCCATCCAGGCAGCACGCCAGGTTAAAAGTCTCATAGCTTCAACATTGGCATCCATCAAATACCACTCACGCTCAACTGCAGAAACATTTGATAAATTCTTCTTATAATCAAATGCATATCCTTTCTTCTCATATTGTTCCCGGGTAAATTCTACAGCAGCACGTGCAATACCAGTGGCCATTGAAGCAACCAATGGTCTGGTATTATCAAATGTTTTCATAACACCTTTGAATCCCTCAGTGGACATTTTCACTTCAGGGTCACCCAATATATTATTATAGGGAATTCTACAATCGCTGAGTACAAATGTTCCAGTATCAGAGGCCCTGATGCCTAATTTATGTTCTAAATGCTCCAGAGTAAAACCAGGTGTTCCTTTTTCCACAACAAATGATTTTATACCAGCTTTGCCAGCTTTTTTATCAACTGTCGCCCATACCACAACCACTTCACTTCTGTCTGCGCAGGTTACAAAAATCTTTTCTCCATTGAGTATCCAGTAATCACCATCACGAGTAGCAGTTGTTGTGATAGCTCCCGAATCAGAACCTGCACCCGGCTCCGTAATTGCCATAGCAGCCCACTTATTGCCAAATCGTTCCAACTGTTCATCATTGGCAACTGCCAAAATTGCTGCATTCCCTAAACCAGCATTTGGGAATGACAATAAAAGAGCCGCATCTCCCCAGCACATTTCCTCAATGGTCACTACCATCCCCAAGTTTGCTCCTCGTTTGGGCTTTTTTTCTTCACCGGAAGTTGAAGATTCACCCTCTTTCTTTTTCTTGGGACGAGCCATCACCTTTATCCCTCTGAACATATCAAGTTCTTTAGGATACTCATGCTCAGCTTCATCATATTTCCTTGAGATTGGACGCAGAACACCTTCTGCCAATTTATGCATATTATCCTGTAATGTTTTTATATAATCAGGTGTTACTAACTGAATCATTGTTGCCCTCCTCACACTATTAAATAATTGCCATGGCTTCACAAATCGCAATACTACGCCCATTACGGTAGTATCGCTCAACAGGATGATCCCTGATATACCCATGACCACCCAGAATCTGAACACCATAATCAGTAAGTTTCATTGTCATTTCTCCAGCATAAATTTTTGCAAGAAATGACTCACGGTTTGCATCCATACCTAACTCAATAGCTGATGCTGCTTTCCACGTTAACAGTCTCATTGCATCAACTTCATAGGCCATTTCAGCTATCATAAAAGCTATGGATTGCCTGCTGGCTATGGGCTCACCAAACTGCTGGCGTTCTTTTGCATACTTCTTTGAGTATTCATACGAAGCACGTGAAATGCCTGTTCCAATAGCAGCCATTGCAGTTCTTGTTCTCTGGATTAACCAATTAAATGCTGTTTCATCCCCTAATTTGTTAATTTCTGGAATAGTACAATTTTCAAAAGTAACTTCAAAAGTTGGAAGTGCCCACCAACCACAATTTTTTTCTCTTTCTCCAACAGATAATCCTTTTGTATCTTTATCTACTATAAACAGATGTGGATTACCTTCATAATGTGCTATAACTATCATATGCTTAGCCTCATCAGCAAGAGGAACAAAGCACTTTTTCCCATTTAAAACATACGTATTTCCCTTCTTTTCAGCTTTTGTTTCACAATTCCATACATCAAAACCCACACTGAGTTCATTCACAGCCAATGTTGCTGGAACAAAGGACTCCTTACAAAACTCAGGAAGGTATTTCTCCTTTTGTTCTGTGCTCCCTAAATTTACAACTGGAAGTACAAAAAGCGCAGGTAACATCGCATACACAGCAAAAGCCATGTCCCCAAAAGCTAATTCCTCAAGAACAAGTGTATGCAGCACAGGAGAACTACCCATACCATATCCACCATACTCTTCAGGGATCATGGACTGGATGATACCTAATTCCCAGAATTTTTGGACTGCCTGTTTATCCAATAGTCTGTTTTCATCCCATTGGTGAATAGCATCTATCACATTAGCCTGAACAAGCTGTCGGACAGTATCCTGCATCATCTGCTGTTCTTCAGATAATGCAAAACTTATTTCTTCTACCATACAATAACCTCCTTGAATAAAATAAGTACTGACATGTCAGTACTTATTTTATTATTAAAATTAGTCAACTATTTTTTATTAAAAATACCTTGTGCTATAATTCTAGAAGCTTTATCAGATATTGTTTCTAAATCCTCTATTAACATGTTATCATCCATTGTTATTGTCAGATAATAATGGGCTAACCTGAAGACTCCTCCAGCTATTAGATTAGCCATAAAATTAAGATCCGCCTCTTTACTAATATTGCTGAAATTCACTGCAATTTTTAGATCAGCAATAATCATATTAATTAATTTATTTTCAAAATGTTGAATTTTTTGCTCAAAATGATCTGGCAGGCCCAAACCAGCACGTAAAATTATATTTGCCCGGTCTCTATCTTCAAAGAAAAATCGAAATGCTTCATACAACCTTTTTTTAAGATACTGATAGGGAGATATTGTCTCCAAATCTTCTTTAATTGATAGTTCATTGATATATCTCTCCCATTCAATTAAAAACCTTTCAAGTAACGATATAAAAAGATGTTCCTTATTTGAGAAATATTGATAAACAGTTCCCCGCCCAATTTTTGCTGATTCAATAATATCTGAAATTTGTGTTGCATAATAGCCCTTTTCCGAAAATAACCTTTTTGCATGAAGTAATATTTTATCTCTTGTATCATCTGCCCTGGTCATTATTTCCTCCTTTGATTTTTCCATCTCATTGTCAAAGAGTTATAAAAAACAATTAAATTCTTAATAATTAATTTAAAAAAAATAATTTTTTTCATAAATTAATCTTGACAAATCATAGTAATACTGACATGTCAGTATTACAAGCAAAATTTTTATATTTGCAAAAATATTTTACATAATATTATTTTTTAAGGAGGACCAATATGGTTATTGCACCGAATACTTCAATTGATCAGTTTCTCACAGAAATTATGCCAAAAGTAGCAACAGAAATGCTGCAAAATTCCAATGCACCAAAAGAGCTTGGTGGCACTGAAATCACCATGGTTGTTGAAGTTAATGGTAAATCCTATGGATTCAAAGTTAAAGACGGTAAAGATATTGAAACATGTGGTGATATCGCCAATGCCATGCTGAGATTAAAAATATCCGAAGCTGATTTAAAGAAAATGATTGAAACCAATAATCTCGATATGTTGTTAGGCATGCAAAAGGATCTGACAAGAGCTCGATATAACGCTCTCTCTTCTTTGAAAGGTAGTTTCATTGCTAAATTAAAAAATGATGATGGTTCTGAATTTACCATTGAAGCAATACTTAACGGTGCAACATCACCACAATCGATTTTCCGCATGACAACAAAAGATTCAGCTGCTTTAATGAAAAAGGAAACAAATCCTGTTAATCTTTTCATGTCAGGTGCAATGAAAATCGAAGGTGACATGAGTTTTGCAATGGCAACCCAACCCCTATTCACTTGATAGATATGCTTTACATCTCAACCACATTTTTATGTGGTTGAGATGTTTTTTTATCGATCACCTGGAGGTTAACAATGGAAACTTTACCCTGGTACAAAGAATATAAAGTTTTAGGTATACCAAAAACATTTAAACCTTATCCTGATAAACCAGTATATGATATTCTTGAAATAGCTGCGAAAAAATACAAAAAAAATGGCCTTTTACAAAAGGATTATTTTATATCATATCCGCAACTTCTAGACTATGTAAACAGATTAGCTTCACGTCTTCAGTCTTTTGGATTAATTAAAAATGATATTATTGCAACGATTTTACCAACTTCTACAGAATTTATAATTGCTGATTACGCAATTTCAAAAGCAGGGCTCATCCATCTGCCATGTAGTTCACTTGAACCTGCTGAAGCCCTTGAACATAAATTTAAAGAAGGTAAACCTAAAGCTATAATTTGTACCAGCAATGATATTAAAATAGTAACCAGCTTGATTAAAAAGACCAGTGTCAGAGCCATCATTATTGCTAACACACGTACCAGCACTTCTGTGCCAACTATCGATACAGATAAAATTAAAATATCAGGTTCAACAGTATATGAGTTATACTCATTAATCCAAAATTCTTCAGGAAATATTAATCCAGTTCCCATCAATGTTGAAACTGATATTGAAACATTGATATTTACTGGGGGGACCACAGGTATTCCAAAAGGCTGTATGCTCACACATAGAAACATATATGCTAACTGCATACAGAATCTCCATGCATTAGGAGCAGGAGGATTGACATTCAAAGGGGCAATATCTGTTATATTGGGATTACCTTTCTTCCATACCTATGGCCATTGTCTCATGCATACAATGATGCTTTTTGGTTTTAATATCATCATTATCAACGATCCACGTGATACTAAATCAATGGTTGAAAACATCAAGAAGCACTATCCCGTTATGCAGATAGGTGTACCAGCTCAATTCATGAAATTAGCTAAAGAAGATCTCAGTGGTATAGGCATTATTGGTCTTTCAGGATCAGCACCTTTATCTGAATCAACACAGGAAGAATTTGAAAAACGTTCAAATAGCGGCATAATGGAAGGCTATGGACTTTCAGAGATGTCCCCGGTTACACATCTTAACCCTTCAGTAATATATCGTATTTTAGGTGGACGTTTTGGCGTCCGATTAGTCTCTCTCTTATCATCAATTCCTGGAAATAGTTACTTAACCAATCAGCTCTTTCGTTTGATAGGGACAAGGAACTTTGGCTGGATTTTTACTAAAATTATTGCATATCGTATGAAAAAAACCAGTCAAAAGCCTGGAAAGAAATCTGTGGAAAAAAGAAGAACAATTGGTGTTCCATTTCCTGACACTGAAGTACGTTTTCTTGATTTTGACTCTGGTAATATCCTGACAATTGATGATATGCTGGCTGGGAAAAGAGCAGAGATGCTTTTAAAGGGGCCACAGCGTATGTTAGGATACTGGCCAAAACCTGATAGTGGATGTGATGCTGAAGGTTTCATTCATACTGGTGACATAGTACAGATAGACTCAAATGGTTATTTCTATATAGTTGATCGTTCCAAAGATATGATTAATGTCTCAGGTTTCAAAGTATATTCAAAAGAAATTGATGATATTGCTGGAGAACATCCACATATTGAAGCAGCTGCAACTGTTGGAATACCAAATCCTGAAAAAGAAGGCAGCGAAGTAGTTGTTCTTTTTGTTCAACTGTACCCACAATACAAAAATAAAACAAAAGAACAGGACATATTAAAATACCTTCAATCAAAGGTTGCAAAATATGCAGTACCCAAGTTCATAAAAATTGTTGATGAACTTCCCCGAACAGCAGTTGAAAAAGTTGATAAGAAAATATTACGTCAAATGGCTATTGACCAGTTTCTACAATCAAAAAAGAAAGTGAAAATCAAAACAAAATAATAATTAGAGAACAAGAGAGGTACCAATGAGAGAATGTGTATTCATTGATGGTGTGAGAACACCAAACGGCAGGGCTCATCGTGAAAAAGGCTGGTTCAGACATTTAAGGCCTGATGAGCTTTTAACACCAGTGTATAATGCTCTATTTGAGCGAAACAGCAAAGTGGTTCCAGATATGGTTGATGCTGTTTTTGTTGGTTGCGCTAATCCATCAGGCATGCAAAACGATATTGGCAGGTTAGCATGGTTAGCATCTGGATTACCAGATTCAGTTCCCACCAATACTTTGACCAATCAGTGCCCATCAGGCATGTCCGCCACAATGCATGCTGCACGAGCAATTTTGACTGGCGAAGCAGATATTATCATTGCTGCTGGTGTAGAAGATATGGAAAAAGTACCAATGGGTGCCAATATGGATTTCCCTCCACGATTGTTAAAATATTATAATGGGGCTGATCTTTTAATGGGTGCAACAGCTGAAAAGGTTGCTGAACAATATAATATTTCCCGAGAAGATATGGAAAACATGGCTGTATGGTCAAATAAGAAGGCTTGGGAAGCAACAATAGCTGGAAAATTTAAAAAGGAGATAGTTCCTATAAAAGGGTTGGATGATAATGGTAATGAATTTTTAGTAGATAGAGACCAGTGGGTGCGTGATAAAGTTGACGTTGAAAAAATGAAAACGATGATGTCACCATTCAAGCCCAATGGTGTTGTCACGGCAGCAACATCATCACCACTAACACAGGGTGCCTGTGCATTGCTTCTCATGAGCCGTGAAAAAGCAGATAAACTGGGACTGCCTTACCGGTATAAATATTCCTATGGTGTATTAGCAGGATGCGATCCTACTGTAATGGGAATTGGACCAATTCCTGCTATAAAGAAACTCGTTTCACGGACCGGTTTAAATTTAGATGAAGTAGGAGCAATTGAACTGAATGAAGCTTTTGCAAGTCAGTCATTAGCATGTATACGAGAACTAAAACTTGATAATGATAATGCTCCATTTAAGCGTGTGAACGTCTGGGGTGGTGCTATTGCTTTAGGACATCCCCTGGGTGAATCTGGCGCACGAATAATTATAACTCTCTTGAATGTACTGGCAACTGAATTTCCTGATGCAAAATATGGATTGGCTTCCCTATGCGGTGCTTTTGGCAATGCAGGAGCATTACTGGTTGAAAAAGTTAATTAATATTATTATTTTCTGCTGAATGTACATTCCCGCCGCCTTCAGCGGCGGGAAATAAATATTAATTCTAACTGATAATTCATTAACGAATAAATAGTAATTACAAATAAATTTTAAAAATATTAATTTTCAAAGGAGGTTTGTCATGAAAAGACTTTTAATTATCTCTTTAACAATTATTTTTGCAAGCATTTCAATCCTTGTTTTTTCACAACAATCAAATTGGAAATTAGTACATGAAAGTAAAGAAGATCAAGCTTCATTGCAAATTTTTACACGTGATATCCCCGGATCACCTTATAAAGAATTCAAAGGAGTAAGTTTTTCTGATATTCCTTTTGATATTGCTCTGAAAGTTATTCAGGACTACAATAATTATCACAAATGGTATGGCATGTGTAATGCATTATATCCAATAAATGTACGCAATCCAAAAGATCTTGATATGTATTTTATCCTTGACCTTCCTGTTGTAACTGATCGTGATGTTGTTGTTAAAGTTGAATGCGGCTGGGATGAGAAAAAAGGAACTGCCTGGGTAAATATGACATCAATAAATGATAGTCCCTATAAAAATGATAGTGGTTTAGTACGAATGACATCTTTAAAAGGAAGATGGGATATTATAAAAAAAGATGAAAATCATGTAGAGGTAATCTACCAGGTACATGCTGAATTAGGCGGATCACTACCTGCCTGGGTTGTCAATATTGCAGCAAAAGATCAACCTTTAAAGACTTTAAAAGGTGTTTATAAATACTGTAAAAAAATAAGAGATAATAAATAATAATTAATATTAATAATATTAATTATTGCTAATAAGAGGCATTATGATATATGCCTCTTTTTTTATTATGAATTATCTTGACACTGAATACAATGTAATTTTTTTAATGTACCAATACTTATTTCAACTTTTTACAACCAGACAGGGTAACCCATGTTAATGGTTTTTATACTGATAGTAGGTATTTATGTAATCACCATTGGGCTGTTAGAACTTGTAATGCCTGCCCGAATGTTACAATTATGGATTAAAATTTCCTCAAGCAGGTTGTATTTTCTTTATGGAATTGTTTTAATAGTAGCTGGATTTCCATTAACTCAGGTACCATCATCTAACCCTTTATCTACTCCACTATTCATTATTGGTTTAATAGTGGTCTTTTCTGGACCATTCATTCTGATTTATCCTGAAAAAATAAAAAATGTATTTTTTCAGGGACTTGATGAACTGGGGCAAACAGGAAGTCGATTTGCACTGATTATTGATGCAATAGCTCGAATAGCCACTGGAATAGTATGTATAGCAGCGTATTTACTCAGTTAAGATAATCTAAATGACAATATTAACTAACTTTCCAGGCACAACAATCACCTTTCTTACTGTTTTCCCCGCTATCATTTCTTTAATTCTGTCATCTTCAAGTGCCACCTTTTCCATTTCCTCTTTTGTAATATCAGCAGGGACATTTCGTTTTGACCTTATTTTCCCATTTATCTGGAAAACAACTTCTATCTCATCCTTTGCGGTAAGCTCTTCCTTGAAATCAGGCCATGGCTCATCCAGAATAAAATTCTTATGTCCCAGTACCTCCCACAATTCTTCGGCAAGGTGTGGAACAAATGGTCCAAGCATTGGTAATAGTTTATCGAATAACTCGGATACTACCATTTTCCCAGCATCAGTTCGTATTATCTCTTCATTTATCTGATACAATGCATTTACCAATTCCATCATACGGGCAATTGCCGTATTAAACTGCATTCTGTTTTCAATATCATGTGTCACTGCCTTTACTGTTCTATGGATTTCCCCACGGAGATTTTTTAAAACAGGATCTAACACAACAGTATCAAAATTATATTCAGTATAACAGTCACTATATTTTTGAACAATTCGCCAAACACGGTTTACAAATCTATAGCAACCTTCAACCCCTTTATCAGACCAGTCCAGATCCTTTTCAGGAGGAGCAGCAAAAAGCATGAAAAGTCGTACGGTATCAGCACCGTATTTGTCTATTATATCATCAGGATCCACAATATTGCCTTTGGATTTGCTCATCTTTGCGCCATCTTTTATTACCATTCCCTGAGTTAGCAAACGGGTAAAAGGCTCTCGGTATTTCAAAATCCCCAGATCATTCAGGACCATGGTAAAAAAGCGTGCGTACAGCAAATGCATACAGGCATGTTCTATTCCACCAATATACTGGTCAACTGGAGTCCAGTAATTGACCTCATCAAAATCAAAGATTTCCTTTGAACGAGGAGAAGTAAACTTTGCAAAATACCACGAAGAGTCAACAAAAGTATCCATGGTATCTGTTTCACGCTTTGCTTTCCCCCCACAGTGTGGACATTTGGTTTCATAAAATTCAGGCATCATGGTAAGTGGTGAACGAGAATCTCCATGAAAATCAACATCCGTTGGCAATACTACCGGTAAGTTATCATATGGTACAGGTTGAGCACCACAGGTTTCACAATACACAATTGGTATTGGGCAGCCCCAGTACCGTTGCCGAGATATTAACCAGTCCTTTAGGCGATAATTTACTTTTTTATAACCAATACCTTCTTTTTCAGCATAGTCTGATATTGCTTCAATGGCCTTTTTATTAGTCATACCTGTAAAGGGACCGGAATTAACACATATACCATCCTCAACATACGCATCTTTCATTGATGCAACATCAATAGGCGATGAAGGATTATCAATAACAAGCTTTATAGGAATGCCATATTTTTTAGCAAAAGCAAAGTCACGAGTATCATGTGCCGGGACAGCCATAATAGCACCTGTACCATATTCCATGAGAACAAAATTACCAACATATAGAGGCACAATATCACCGTTAAACGGATTGATAATTTTTATTCCGGTATCTATACCTTCTTTTTCCTTTTCTTCAGAAAGTCTGTCTACCAGAGACTGCTCTTTAATTCTTTTAATAAATTCCTTTACTTTTGAGTCTTTTACTCGCTCCAGAAATGGATGTTCAGGAGCTATTACCATAAAAGTCACACCGTAAATAGTATCTGGACGCGTGGTAAAAATTGGGAAGTCTTCACCGGTATCAGCAACCTTAAAATTTACAACCAGTCCTGTTGATCTGCCTATCCAGTTTTTTTGCATCACAATAACACGCTCGGGCCACCCTTCTTTCAGAATATCATGCCCTGATAACAGATCCTCAGCATAATCGGTTATTTTAAAAAACCATTGCTCAAGTTCACGCTGGGTTACCTGCGTTTCACATCGCCAGCATAGGCCATTTTCAACCTGTTCATTGGCAAGCACTGTATTACATGTTGGGCACCAGTTAACCGGTGCTTTGCGCTTATAGGCCAATCCTTTTTCATACATCTTGATAAAAACATACTGATTCCATTTATAATACTCAGGCGTATGGGTTGCTATCTCCCTTTCCCAATCATAAGAGTACCCCAACATCTTAAATTGCTTTTTCATATACGCAATATTGTCATCCGTCCATTTTTTAGGAGGAATATTGTGCTTGATAGCAGCATTTTCTGCTGGTAAGCCAAATGCATCCCATCCCATGGGATGGAATACATTAAAGCCCTGCATTCGTTTATAACGAGCTACAACATCTCCAATTGAATAATTGCGCACATGGCCCATGTGTATTCTGCCAGATGGATACGGAAACATTTCTAATATGTAATACTTTTGCCTGTTTTTATCACGTTTTGATAAAAAAACCTTTTCTTGATTCCATCGGTCCTGCCACTTTTTTTCAATTTGCTTGGGTTTATATTCCTTCTCCTGCATACATCATCCTCCAATAATACATTTTACAACAGTTGCACCCAATACATCAATAGTATCTATCAATACTTATTAATTCAATTCATATGCACATTATTCACGCTGGTTTTATCGTCAAGTATTTTGTTACCAGGTAACTATCGCACATATATTATAAACCAAAATGTCCATATTGCTTTTCTTCAATCTGCACTATAATTTTATTGTACATACTGATTATATCCCGATACAGGACAATAGCTGTAACTTTATTTCCTTTTGCTACAGGTAAAAAATCGATTCCATATTCATCCATTCTTCTTAGCGCCTCTGCTGCTGAATTACTTTCGCTACAGGGATTAACATGTAACACTATATCCTGACAGATGAGTAATTCAACCACATCACTGGAAAGAAGTGCCTGCCTGACTTCATTTAATGACAATATACCTGTATAGCCACCATTATCATCAACTACAATAAGACCTGTTTCCGCTTCAATCAGTTTATCCATTGCAAATTTGAGTGGTGCTTTTGCATTAATTGTCTGAAAATCCTTTCGAGCTATTGAATGGACAGTCACTGATTCAAGAACATTAATGCGGCTTTTACGAACATCAATACCTTCTTCCAGCAACTCTAATTCATAGATAGTGCCTTTATTATAGTAAGTAACAGTCAGGTGTGCTATAACCGAAGCAAGCATAACAGGAAGAATGATTCTATAATCATTGGTCAATTCAAATACCATCAATATGGCAGTAATTGGTATTGAGTTTAAACCAGCAAGCATACCACCCATACCTATGAGTGCATACGCAACAGGATCAAGTGTTGCCCCAAAAAAAGAAAGCATTGATGCAAACAAATAACCAACCAGTATTCCAATACATAACGATGGAGCAAATAAACCGCCATAGGCTCCTGTTTGAAAATACAGAGCTATAAATATAATTTTTAACACAAATAATATCACCAGAATATTTACCGAAAATTCTTTTGCCAGGACTTTATTGATTAATTCATACCCTATGCCATAAATGTCTGTATAAAACATAACCGCAACAGCAAATAGCAGCGATAGTGGTAACAATATGGCTATTGTGTCATCCTTTCTTATTTTTTTATAAAATTTTTTTATTATGTGCGATAGTTCCATAAACAAAAGCGCAACAACACCACATACTATTGCCAGTAAAATAAAATACAGGACTTCGTGAGTATTAACCTGAAATTTGGGGATCTGTAACAATGCAACATTTCCTAGATATGCTTTTGAAACCATATCTGCAGATACCGATGCTATAACCAGAGCACTCAATGACTCATTTTTTAAATCATTGAGTAATATTACTTCTATCCCAAAAAACACCCCCGCAATAGGGGCATTGAATATAGCAGAAATTGCAGCACCCGCTCCTGCAACGGTATATGTAGTCATTTTACGGATATTCAAACGAAAAAGCGATGAAATATATGAACCAAGTCCACCACCTATTTTAGCAGAAGGACCTTCAGGCCCCAGCGGTGCACCAGTACCCAATGTCACGGCAGAAGCTAATAGATGAAACAACGTTGTAAAAAGTGGTATTGGGATTTTTTGCAACAGGACAGATTTAATAACACTGGTAACACCTCGTTCAGACGCCTGCTGCGGAAATAATCGTGTTAAGCCTATAATCATCAGCGCCCCGATAACAGGAACTATCGCCATAACAAATGATGGAATTTCAAGGTAGCGCGAAAAACGTGATGGGTTTATTGCAAAACGCATCCACTCAATAAGGGTATGAAACACCATGGCACCCAGGCCGGCAGTAGCACCAATTAAAAGCGAAATGCCAATCTGTAATATATATTCTTTCAGATCATATCTGGTTGTGAAAAATTTTTTTATACTATCATAACAGTGCTGAAGAATATAGAGTGTTTTATCCATGTGGCAAAAAATTACTTGGCATTACGAAGTATTTCAATAATATCTTTAGTGCTCTTTGCCTGAATCATTTCATTACGTATTATATCGTTTTTGAGGACAGACATTATTTTTGACAATAACTTCAAATATTCTTTATGCTGACGTTCACCCGCCGCTACCAGTACCACCAGATGTACTGGCTTTCCGTCAATAGAATTAAAATCTATGCCTTTTTTAGAAATCCCTATTGCAAATGCAATTTTATGAACTGATTCCAGTTTAGCATGTGGAACAGCAATACCAAAACCAATGCCGGTTGTCATAATTTCTTCACGTTCCTTCAAAGCATTAATGAATGCTTTGATATCGGAGCACACATCGGTACCTTTAAACACATCCGCTAGCTCTTCTATTGCTTTATATTTGTTCTTTGACTTTAAAAACTTAATAAATTTGGTATCAGTAAACTCCAGTAATGAACTCACAACTATCTCCTGATTGTATATTGTTAAGTACTCACTTCATGATATCAAAAAGTAATAGTATCATATATACTTGATTATCGAACACATGACCCATCATGATAATCTATTTTCAATGCTACCTGGTACAGTATACTTTTATTTTTACAGAATTTTAGATATATTTTAAAATATTCCATGTCAATGATTTAATTAAAAATTAATTTCTCAACTAAAATTTGTAAACAAAATAACAAACCTTGTACATTACTGTTACCTGAGTCAGTTGAGGCTTGCAAATATACATGAGCAAATTTTTTAATAAAGAGCAATTATCCAAAAATTTTTTATTGACTTAATAAAATATTTATATGTTAAAATCTTAATGAACAATCAATCATAATACATTATAAAATATTACATATAAAAGAGGTAGAGGTATGGGATACACACATTATTCGCAGGTATTCTGGGATCAGGTTAACAAATACGGCGACAGAGTAGCAATGCGGTATAAACCAAAAGATAGCTGGGTAGAATTTACCTGGAAGCAATTTGGTGATATGGTACACAATACCAGTAAGGCATTAATTGAATGTGGTATTGGCGAACAGGAAACAGTAGGAATATTTTCACAAAATATGCCCCAATGGTCAATAGCTGACATTGGTTCATTATGTATACGGGCAATCCCTGTTCCTATTTATGCAACCAACACTGCAAAACAGGCAGAATACATCATCAACCATGCAGAAATAAAAGTTATATTTGTTGGGGATGCAGAACAATACTCCAAAGTAATGCAAATACTACCTGATAATAAATTTTTGCAGAAGGTTATAGTGTTCAAAGAGACTGTCCCAATACAAAAATCCGATAAAATATTGTATTTCAGCGATTTCTTAAAAATAGGGCAACAGTCCAACAAAGACAATGAAGTCAAAGACAGGATGAGCAGAGGAACATTAGATGACCTTCTAACAATAATTTATACATCAGGGACCACCGGTGAACCAAAAGGTGTAATGTTAACTCACTCAAATGCACTTTTTCAAAAAGAACAGCATGATTTACGTCTTATTGATCCAAATGAACATGATATATCACTGGCATTTTTGCCATTAAGCCATGTTTTTGAACGCATATGGACATACTATGTGTTTGCAAAAGGGATGACCAATAATTATCTGGAAGACCCGGCAAAGATCGTTGAATTTATTGGGGAAGTAAAACCAACCATTATGTGCGCTGTTCCCAGATTTTATGAAAAGATTTATGCAACAGTATTTAACAGATTAGAAAGCGCTCCACCAGCCAAGCAAAAACTTTTCAAATGGGCAGTCAAAGTAGGCGCACAGTATAATAACCGAAAAAAAGACCAGCTTTTTATATCACCAATGTTGCGTTTTAAACATAAAATAGCAGACACACTTGTACTCAAAAAAATACGGGACGTTGTGGGTGGTAGAATAAAATTCTTCCCCTGTGCAGGAGCTCCCCTTTCACAGGAAATTGAAGAATTCTTCTATGCCTGTGGCATATTTATTTGCTATGGTTATGGATTAACTGAAACTACTGCAACCGTTACCTGCCATGAACAATATCATTTTAAATTTGGTGCAGTAGGCAAACCACTTCCCAATGTAGAGGTCAAGATTGATCCTGCTAACGGTGAGATATTAGTACGTGGCGGCAATGTCATGAAAGGCTATTACAAAAAGCCAGAGGCTACGGCTGAAGTACTTTCATCTGATGGATGGTTCAGAACCGGCGATGCTGGATTCTTTGAAGAAAATGGCGAACTAAGGATTACCGAGCGAATTAAAGACCTCATGAAAACATCAGGGGGGAAATATATTGCTCCTCAGATGATAGAAAGTACCATTGGCGCCGACCATTTTATTGAACAGATAGCGGTCATTGGCGACCAGCGAAAGTATGTTACTGCACTCGTGGTACCTTCATTCCTGGCTCTTGAAGAATATGCAAAAGCTCATAATATATCTTATACAAGTAAAGAAGATCTCATTTCAAAACCTGAGATCATTGAATTTTACCGGCAGCGAATAGATGAAGCACAGAAGGAATTTGCACGGTTTGAAAAGATTAAAAAATTTACTCTTCTTCCTCAAGAATTTACCGTCGAATCGGGCGAGATAACTCCAACATTAAAACTTAAACGTAAAGTTATTGCCGAAAAGTATAAAGATATCATTGATGCAATGTACAGGGATGATAAGGGTGAATAAAAAAAAACGGCGCTTCAAAAAAGCGCCGTTTTTTTATCTACTGTTAAACCTTTGCCACCTGTTGCAGGTTAGCTATCGCTAAAAATGCTTCATGAATAGCATCATTTATTTTTCCTATCTTTTTGGAATCGCCAATGACCGTGTGCGAAATACCAGCTTTCTGTAATTCATTCCCCAGTGGATTAAACGACCTTGAGCCAACTGCAATAACCACATTATCAAATTCCTGTGTTACCACATTGTTGTCCTTTGAAAAAATTACAGCTTTACCAGTAATTTCAGTGACCCTGGCAGAAGTAATCACATTAACACCAAATTTTTCTAATTCCAATTTCATTATCCACTTTGTTGATCTGCCAACATCCTTACCAATAGAAGGAAGCATCTCAATAATGGTGACAGTACTGGTACCCTGTGTTTTTAACTCTTTCAATCGTTCCACAGGTTCTGCTTCAAAAAACATCAAAAAATGCAGGACTTCAGGCGACAAAGTGCCCTTATTTGCAATAAACAGTGCTGTTTCTATACCAACAGCTCCTCCACCTATCACTGCAACATTGCGCCCCAATTTTGGGTTATTTTGCAAAATGTCCCAGGCTGAATATACATGTGGGCTATCAATTCCTTTAATGGGTGGTTTTATTGGTTCTGCACCTGTAGCAACAATCACATGATCAGGCTTCTTTTTGTTTATAAGATCAATTGTTACTGCGGTATTCAAATGTACCGGTATTGAATATTCTTCTATCATTGCCTTGTAGTAACGGATAATCTCCAGTAATTCCTGCTTATTGGGTGGTGCTGCAGCTATAAACAACTGACCACCAATTTCATGTTCTTTTTCAAAAATTTCAACTTCATGTCCTGCCTCTTTTGCCCGTACTGCTGCTTCAAGCCCAGCAGGTCCTGCACCCACAACCATAATCTTCAACGGATGAGAAGTTTTTGCAATAGAGCGTTCAAACTCATACCCCGCGCATGCATTTAAAATACATCCTACTGGCATACCGCTGAATAATGTATCAGTGCAACCCTGATTACAACCCACGCATGGCCGTATCAATTTTGCTTTTCCCTGCATAGCTTTCTTTGGCCAATACGGATCAGCAATCAGTACTCTTCCCAGGTTGACCATATCAGCCATACTATCGCGAAGTATCCTCTCAGCCTCAACAGGTGAGCTGATTCTGTTGGAAGCCATTACTGGCACATTTACTGCCTTTTTAATATTGGCAGCAAGATATGCATACCCTGCACGTGGCAATTCCATGGGCAGTTGTGGAACCTTAGCTTCATGCCATCCACCGGTAACATTAATGATATCCACACCTGCTTCTTCATATACTTTAGCAAACAACGGTGTTTCTCTGCTTGTGTTACTTCCCGGAACAAAATCATTCCCCGCCATCCGTATGCTTATGGGGAAATCCTTTCCCACTGCCTGCCTAACTTTTTCAATCACCTCTCGAGGGAAGCGCACCCTGTTTTCAAATGAGCCGCCATATTTGTCTGTTCGCTTATTTGTTATGGGCGATAGAAACTGTGTAATGAGATACCCTGCAGAAGCAATAATCTCAACGCCGTCAAAGCCAGCTTCCTTTACACGCAGCGCAGCATCAACATATGCTTTCTGGACAATTTCTATATCCTCCAGTGTCATTTCCCTGGGTGTCTGTTTTGAGTATTTTGAATACACCGCTGAAGGAGCAACAGGCTGTATGCCATCTGTGAGCATTGAATAGGAATAAGCCCCAGCATGAAACAGTTGCACAAATGTCCGCGCACCTTCATTTTTTATTATCTGTGCCAATTTTGCAAAATCAGGAATCCTGTCATCTGATGCCAGTGATAAGGCAATCCTGCCAGATCCTGCAATATCTATTCCAACCGGCCCCACAGTAACAAGGCCTGCACCACCTTTTGCTTTTTCCCTGAAATATTCATAGTACCGATCATTCAAAGTACCATCATATGAATATAGTAGCCCTAAAGCAGGGTAAGCAATCCTGTTTTTGATTTCCAATGTATTAATGGTTATTGGTGTGAAAAGAAGTTGATACATATAGCCTCCTAAACATAACACTGTTATGTTTAGATTCTACCACATTACCACTTTATATTACAACTTTTTTTACAGAATTAATAATAAAAAAATTTTACTATCATTTACCAACATATCTATTATTATGTGCTACTATATGTTTTAATAGATTTTCATTATCATATATGCAAATTTTAGTTTATATTTTTTAAAATCAGCATACCATACTTGAGTAATGGAATTCATACAATGATTACACCTCATACCAAAGGCATTCTTTACGTACTTCTTTCTGCAGTTACATTTTCTCTATCAACAGTATTTGCAAAATATATTACCAGTACATCCCCCATTCATGGTATTGAAGTATCTTTTGTAAGATTTCTCATTGGATTTATTATCTCTTCAGGGTATATTATCATTCACAAGATGAGTATTCGCCCTAATCATATACCGCTGGTGCTTACTCGGGCTGTATCAAACACTGTAGCAGTAATACTTTTTTTTGTTGGCGTTCAATATACAACCGTAACCAATGCAAATATGCTCAATATGACATATCCTGTTTTTGTATTTGTGCTTGCTCCTTTGTTTAATAAGGAACGCATTGTAAAAATTAATTTCTTGTATCTTATGATAACACTCATTGGAACCTATCTCGTGATACTACCACATTACAGTACCATTAATATTGGTGACATATATTCATTTCTATCGGCAATTATTTCTGCTATTGCTGTGGTAGCACTGCGTGAATCGCGAAAATATGATAGTACATCAATAATTTTGTTCCACCTTATGAGTATTGGGCTTGTAATAAATGGTATTGCCATGATCCCGGTATTTACAATTCCAGATACTGTCACATTTGTTTATATGCTGCTTTCAGGTTTAAGTGCATATTTAGGACAGGCTTTTTTCACTGCTGGATTTAAGTTTATTGATGCGACAAGTGGTTCAATAGTATCTTCAAGCAGGATATTTATTGCAGCATGCATGGGGATATATTTTTTCAATGACGCATGTACCACTAACATTATTGTTGGCGGTTTGTTAATCACAGTGGCTTTAATAGGCGTGAGTCTACAGGAACACAAAGATATACATTAATCTTCTATAAAACCTCGCATCATCATGTCTACGCTACTTGCCAGTGCTTCTAAATCATAGCCACCTTCAAGAAATGCTATCATTCTACCCCCACTGAATTCATTTGCAACCTGCTTTAACAGGACAGTAAATTTATAGTATGACTCAGAGGTAAGCCCTATGTATGATAAGGGGTCGGCATTGTGAGCATCAAAACCAGCTGAAATAAGGATAATATCAGGTTCAAATTTCATTAATGCAGGAACTATCTGATTCTTAAACACATCTAAATATTCAGGTTCACTACTACCTGCCGGCATCGGGAAATTAAGCGTATATCCTTCGCCCTCACCTTTACCCCGTTCACTGCGGGCACCGGTTCCAGGATAATGAGGATACTGATGTGTGCTGATGTACAGTACAGTTTTATCACGCTCAAAGGTGTGCTGCGTTCCATTACCATGGTGTACATCCCAATCAACTATCGCAATTTTCTTTAACCCATGCTCTACCTGTAAATATTTAGCTGCAATGGCAATATTATTGAATATACAAAATCCTGCAGCATAGTCATACTCAGCATGATGACCGGGCGGTCGTACTGCACAAAAGCCGCGTATTGCTTCTCCCGACATTATAGTATCACACATGTTAAGGCTGCCACCCACCGCAAATAGCGCAACCTCATACGAACGCTTGCATACGGCTGTATCCATAGAATCCAAATAATGTATACCTGATTCTATCTCCTGCTTTACGCGTTCAATGTATTCCGGAGAATGCACCAGTTCTATATACCGCTTTGCTCCAATTTTTGGTTCAACTTTAATCAGGGATTTATAATATGTCTGCTGACGCAATCGCTGATCTATAGCTGCCAGCCGCTCAGGTCTTTCCGGATGACCCCATCCTGTATCGTGGTCCATATATACAGGATCAAAAAGGTATGCAGTAGGTACCATAAACACCCCGCATATTCAATAATTGTTTTACAAAACCAAATAAAATGTTTTATAAAAAGTCAAGTACTTTAAAAAATAGGTTTTACAATCACAAAGGATATCTAACCCCTAACCGTATTACCAGCCCTGACATATCCAGTTCTAAATCGCCGCTTTTTAGAGGTAAACTGCGATATCCAGCTTCAGCATAAAAATCAACCTTTGAATCAGCAGCCGGCTTTAACGAAGCTCCAAAAAACAATTCCCAAGATAGTCCGCTAAAAAGTTTGGTGATAGAATCCGCATTATATGATTTACCAGTATTTGAATCAGTAAAATCAGGCTGTGAATAATGCAATATCATGAATGAATAGCCCAGGCCAATGGTTACAAAAGGTGTTACATACAGCTTATCCTTTAAGTTTGGCAGGCGTACCTGTGCGTTGAACATCATAGGTATAAGATAGGCATTGGTATCTGCTTTAACATCCACAAACACTGAACCTTGCTGTTTAACACCAATCTTTCTGTCCCATTTTACCCAGTAAAATCCAGATTCCAAACCGGTAACAAAGTATGGGTCAAGAAGCCAGTTGTAATGTAAAGAAATATCCAGCCCATATTTTGCAGGATCATCGGCATACGATGTCCCCAGGGTACCGTTCAATTCGGAATTGGCAGCAAATACATTAGAACTTGCAATAATCATAATAATTAAACTAAAGATTAAAAATGATATCCTCTTCATATTCATAGTTTCTCCTGCTGTTAAATATTTTTTTAACCATACCTTCAGAGCTATTGTCTGTCAACATCAATTTAATGTAAACCATTTTACAATTGCAATCATAGTATTAAAATCATGTATCACATGTATTAAACTATTCCTGAAAGATTTTTTGCAATTTTTTTAAATATTATCTATTATTAATCCATAAAAATTATTGATTATTTACATTATTTATGTAAATCTTGTTCCATCTTTTTTTACATAACCCAAAATGCCGTACTATATTATTCAAGGAATATCATTATGAAAAAATTAACAGTGCTTTCATTATTTCTTTTTATTATTTCATGTACATCAGTAGACAAATCGGTATACATAAAAGATAAACAGGCATTGCAAAAGCCTATACGTATAGCGGTTTTAACTTTTATGGACGCCCCAAAATATCCTGGTTCAGGAGTAAGTATTGCTGATGCATTGACCAGTGAACTGGTACAGATATCTAACTGGGATCTGGTGGAACGTTCACAGATAGAAAAAATCTTAAAAGAAAAATCACTTGATATGACTGGATTAACCGATTCTCAGCTTACCGATATTGGCAAATTAGCAAAAACTGACTATATCATAGTGGGAAGTGTATCAGATTATTATTATGACAGGCAATTTTATATTGTACCAAAAACAAAGATAGCATTTAATGCCCGTATTATCAATACACAAACAGGCAGTATTGTAGGAACTTTACGCTATAACCGTGAAACCAACAAGAATGCATGGTGCGGATGTTGTCTTTTAGGATGGTATTATCTGCCAGTGCTGTTGTTAACGGATCAGAATATTAATACAGATGTAAGCAAAGCTGCTCGTGATGTGGTAAGGGCTATAGAAAAGGATATTAGCGGTAAAAAAGGTTGCTGCATATAATTATTGCATCCCCTTTTTACTGATAGCTATCTATAATAGTTCCCAGGCCTTCAACACTGACATGTGAGATTACGTTTGCTTTTACCATCTTTTCACTTAATCCAGTACGTACTGCAGCCAGCCCCTTAAGTAAATTGTTGAGCTGTTCTATGCTCTGTTCTATTGCTGTTATGTGTTGTGCCATCATGACACCCTCCTTTGTGTCAAACATTAATTTCTATTTGCAATATCGACTAAATCTGCTATATTCTTAATACAATATTTTTGTAGAAATTTTTGTATTTTTTTTTAAATTATCTTCCCATATATTATTAACTTAATTCCATAGTACAACACAATACTTTGATATGGGTGTTTTTAAGGGATGGAAAGCAGCCACAAACTGGCAAAAATGTTTGCAACTTAACCCCTTAAAAAGGAAATGCGTGATGATTTTATCAAAAAACGGTTGCTACAGCCTATCAAAGCATGGAATAAGGGTGAAATAAATACATTTTATTTTCAGAAGGAGACTCTTCATAATGAAAATTAGCAATATATATTTAGCAGTGTATACGTTTATTTTGTTTATGATTTTATCTGTAAATTATGGATACGCTGATACTAACATTACAATCCATCCTGATAAGAAAGTACTGAATGTAAAACCAAATGCAAAAGCCTGTGCTATTGTACACATAGAGCTACCTTCAAAAGGCTATATCTATGCAAACCCCAAAGGTGAGGGAACTGGTAAAGCTACAACCGCGTATGCAAAACCAACGCAACACATAGTACCCGAAAAAACGCGTTATCTTCCAGGGACCCTGTATATTTCACCTCTTGACAGCAAACCGGTATATATTTACAATAAGCACACTGCACTCTGTATCCCATTTGAAGTAAAAACTACGCATGAGGGTACGTATTCATTATCAATCACTATTGAGGCATTATATTGCAATGATGTATCCTGTACCCCTATACAGCAAACTATCACCCAGATAATTGACGTCAACACATCAGCACCCGAATTTGATACTTCACTATGTACCATGTATAAAGTGCCTGAAGCTATAATTCATACAGTAAACAAAAAGGATTTACCCGGTCACTTTAATGTAATAGATGCAGGCAGTACTCCAACATCAAGTTTATTTCACGCTATCATGTTTGGCATTCTTGCAGGCTTTTTGCTTAACTTTATGCCCTGTGTGCTTCCTGTAATTAGTCTTAAAATTTTAAGTTTTATATCCTATGGCAATAACAAACCAGGCCAGGTACGAATCATGGGATTGCTTTTTACCGCAGGGATTCTCACATCATTTCTGGCATTAGCATCCCTGGCAGCATTTGCTGGTTATAACTGGGGAGAGCTTTTTCAGCATAAAATGTTTATTATTATCATGGCAGCAATAATTTTTGCACTGGCATTATCGTTTTTTGGTGTGTATACATTTAATATTCCACAACTTCCACAATTGCAAAGTGCCAATATGTACGTAGATTCCTATTTCAAAGGCATAGTTGCCACACTACTTGCTACCCCCTGTAGCGGTCCATTTTTAGGGGCTACACTGGCATGGTCATTAACGCAGCATCCTTTTATAATTTTTATGGTTTTTATTAACATAGGCCTTGGTATGTCACTGCCATACCTGCTTTTATCATTCTATCCATCACTTATCAGGTTCATCCCCAAACCTGGTGATTGGATGATAACATTTGAGCAATTCATGGGATTTTTGATGATTGCCACCACCATGTATCTTATAACATTACTTGATGCAAGCACTCTAACAAAAACTATTTGGTTTTTATTACTTGTATCCATTGGGTTATGGCAATGGGGACGGTTTGGGAATATAACAAAACCATCTATACAGCGAATAATTTCATTTGTTGTACTTGTGCTACTTGTTGTTTCAGCAAGCATGATATTTTCTTCCAAAAAAACGTCTCAAGCTGAAATAACCTACAAGCCTTATGACTGGGAGGCGATAGTTCATAACAATACATCACAGGTTGCAATGGTCATTTTTACTGCACAGTGGTGCCCAAACTGCAAATTTGTTGAAGCAACAGCATTAACATCTTCAGATGTTATCGAATTTATTCATAAGAATAATATTGCTGTATACAAAGCCGATATTACCACAAAGAATCCCCCAGCAGAGACCATACTGCAGCAACTGGGTTCACGATCGATACCCTTTGTAGCTATATTCCCTTCAGGGGATAATTTTTCACAACCTGTTATCCTGCGTGATATTTATACATCAAAGGATTTATTGAAGGCTTTGCAAAAAGCCATTGAATTAAGCAAACAATCAGAGTTTCCCCAACTTTTAACTATCCCTTAAAGGCATGATAATGCAATCACTCAGATACTACCGCGAACTTATACAAAAAATTGATGCATTTACTGAGTCTGTTATTTCAACGTATGGCAACCAATTACATTGCAGAGAGGGCTGCAGCAGTTGTTGCATACTGGAAAGTATAATGCCTGTTGAACTTGTGCCCATAGTACAATGGTATGTAACACAACCTGAATCAATAAAAATTATAATTAAACAAGAAAACTCTCATTCCTGCATATTTTTGCAAAACAATAGCTGTATCATCTATCCTGTAAGACCTGTAATTTGCAGAACCCATGGATACCCGGTTTTAATACGTAACAGTGTTGATATATGCCCATTAAATAATGGGATACACTTTGAGCCACAGTATATTCTCAATTTAGAGAACTGTAACACAATGCTTGCAGCTATTAATATTTTATTTATTAAGGAAGTACAAATTCCTTCATTACAGACAGAACGCATTAACCTACGGACGTTTTTTCAAAGCCCTGAATCCGATATCCTTTCTATAGTGCATACCCTCAAAGGATACTGATGGTATAGCATTATATACTTTATCGTAGGCGTCTTCCAAACTGTCAGCTATCGCTGTAATATTAAGCACTCTTCCTCCACTGGTAAGTAACTGTCCATCCCGTCTTGTACCTGCATGAAAAACAAGGATATCCTCAGGCAACTGTTCCAATCCTGTAATTGGCAAACCTGTTTTATATGAGCCGGGGTAGCCACCTGAAGCAAGTACCACTGTAATTGCATGCTTATTTCTAAATGAAAGATTCATACTGGAAAGTTTCCCACTGATAGCTGCCTGTATACAATCACCCAATTTGCCGTTTATCAGCGGTAACAGGACCTGTGTTTCGGGATCGCCAAATCGGACATTGAATTCCAGTACTTTAATATCATGTCCTTTAATTATTAAACCTGCATACAGTATCCCAACAAAAGGCATACCCTCATTTTTCATGCCCAGAATCACCGGTTGAAGAATTTCCCGGTGCACCCTTTCCAGTATCCTGCTGGTAACCACTGGAGCCGGTGCATATGCACCCATACCACCTGTGTTTGGCCCTTCATCATTATCATATACCCGCTTATGGTCCTGGGCAGCAATAAACGGTAACACTGTTGTACCGTCACTGATCCCCAGAACAGATGCTTCTTCACCATCGCAAAAATCCTCAACAAAAACTTTTGCATCATCTTTAACCATTTCATGAATAAACTGCAGTGCAGTCTCTCTATCCCGGCACACTCCCACACCCTTTCCCGCAGCAAGCCCATCTAACTTTATTACTACCGGAAATACTGCTGAAGATTCAATATAGCCTATGAGTGATTCTTTACCTTTAAATTCTCTGAAATGAGCTGTCGGCACATTATATTTTTGCATGATATACTTTGCAAAAAGCTTGCTCCCTTCTAGTTGGGCAGCCTGAGCTGTTGGACCAAATACTGGTATACCTCTATTTTGTAAAAAATCAACTACTCCATCAACAAGAGGAGCTTCAGGCCCAATTATAACAATATCAATATTTTTTTGTTTGCAGATAGTGTATAATGATTCAAAATCATTCACGGCAACCTGAACCCGGAATCTTTCATCAATACCACCATTACCTGGTGCAACATATACTTCACTGGCACTTCCATCATGAATGAGTCTCCATGCAATGGCATGTTCACGCCCACCAGACCCTACTACTAAATATCTCATTGATTCCTCCTGTTATATCCTGGTATTGTTGTAAACAAGAGATATAATTTTTCAATCATTTTATGTATACACCTTTCATGCGTACAATATTTTTTATATATTATAAGAATAATTCTTGAACTTACGTTATGTACAGTATATGAGATAACAACACCCTTATATAAGGAGGTTTGCTATGCGCCTGAGTAATGAAGCAAAGGTTGGGCTTCTGGTTATGACAAGCTTTACGCTTTTTATTGTACTGGTTGGGCTGTTAACAAAATTTAATATTTCACAAAAAGGATACCGCTTACATGTATATTTTGGATTTTTAAACGACCTTCGCGTTGGTGCCCCTGTTAAAATTGGTGGTGGAATCAAGATTGGATATGTCGATGAGATCCGCCAGACAGGGGAAAAAACTGACGTTATTCTGTGGATAGATAAGGGATATAGGTTATCAAAAGCAGCAACATTTTCAATCTTTACATCAGGCATGATTGGTGAAAAATATATTAATGTCGTCATTCCTCCTATGAGTGAGGATGTCGGTTTTCTTAACGACGGGGATATTAAGTATGGTATTGACCCCGCAAGCTTTGACCAGATGATGCAGACATTCCAGAGCTTTATGCAGGATAAAAGTGGTGCCCAGATCCTTGCAGAGATATTTCAGAATTCAAATAAATTTGTGGCAAACTTAAATAAGATGGTTGATGAAAACCGTTATGATGTTCGGCAGTCAGTTGGTACCGCACGTGCGGCTATTGTAACTTTTTCCCAGCAATTGCAGCAATTCATGAATCAGATGAATGTTATTTCAAAAAATATGGCATACATCTCTGAAAAAAACCGTGAAGATATTACCATTACATTACAAAATCTTTCTGAACTCACATCCAGCATGAATAAAATTGCATACCGTCTTGAAAAGGGCCGTGGAACAATGGGAAAGCTCCTTTATGATGAAGAAATTTATACCAACATACGTGATGCATCCATTTCAGCAAAAGAGCTTTTTTCAAGGCTTGAAAAAGATCCATCATTACTACTCTTTAAGCAGAAAAAATAACAATGCCTAAAAAACCAAAAACAATATTTATCTGCAATGAATGCGGAGCAACATTCCAGAAATGGTTAGGGAAATGCCCGGAATGCAATACCTGGAATACTATCGTTGAAGAAATGCAGGATACTCCTGTTTTTAAAAACGAAATACCCTTTGAAAATTCCATCCATCCCCTTTCGCAGGTACTATCAGAATCTGTTCAGCGCATACCAACAGGAATCGGCGAATTTGATCTGGTGTGTGGTGGAGGAGTAGTTCCCGGCTCCATTATCCTTCTGGGAGGCGAACCAGGTATAGGCAAATCAACATTAGCATTACAGGTAGCTCAGCATTGCACAACTCTGTACTGCTCCGGAGAAGAAACTCTGCAACAAATACATTTGCGATCACGCCGGCTTAATATAAAACCTGATTCAATCCATCTTTCCTCAGTTACTGATATTGACCATATTGAAGCACTCATACGCACTAACGCACCACAGCTGGTAATAATAGACTCTATCCAGACACTCTATTCAAAAGATATAACTTCACCTGTTGGTTCCGTAAGCCAGATTCGCTATACTGCTTCACGGCTTGCTGATATTGCAAAACAAACGCAAACCTCTATACTGCTAATCGGGCATATCACCAAGGATGGCTCCATTGCAGGTCCAAAAATACTGGAACATATTGTTGACACAGTACTCTACTTTGAGGGGGATTTTACGCGCGACTATCGCATATTACGCGCCTTTAAAAACCGTTTTGGCTCAATTAATGAGATAGCATTATTTACCATGACAGCCACAGGATTAACAGAAGTAAAGGACAAGAACACATTATTTGTCCAATCGCATGATACAAGCTTTCCGGGAAGCGTTATCAGTGCTACCATAGAGGGAACCAGAACCATTCTCTTCGAAGCACAATCGCTTGTTACTGCAACAAGCTTTTCAAACCCCCGCCGAATGGCAGATGGCTTTGATGTTAACAGGCTTAATCTGCTGGTAGCGGTCATTGAAAAACATGCAAAGATTTCATTAAGCTCATTTGACATATTTATTAATGTTGCAGGTGGATTTGCCATCGATGATACATCATGTGACCTTGCAATTGCCGCCGCCATTATATCCAGTTTAAAAAATATAGTTATTCCCCATTCTTGTGGCATCATTGGCGAATTATCACTTTCCGGACAGGTTCGTTCCGCAAGTCATTCATTACGCCGGCTTACAGAATTTGTAAATTCAGGAATAACCACCATTCTGTTACCTCGCAACAATGTATCTGAGGTTTCAAATACAGGCTTTACAGGAACACTCATACCTTTAACTACTATCGCAGAGCTTACACAAATTTTACAGCGTCTTTAATTTTTTCAGTTGATTATTGAAACATTGTATGTAATACTTAAGCAAATAATTGAAATATAGTGCGCTCCATGCTATATCTTATATAACACCACAACACTATAGAAAATATAATTCATTGACTCATAGAGGTACTACATGAAACCTAAAGATGGCTATTCAGCTGAAGAGCTTTTAAATTCCACTCAGGGGTTATCCTACAACGATTTTATCATATTACCGGGTTATATTGACTTTAACCCTGACGATGTTGATTTAGAAACACAATTTACCCGCAATCTTAAACTTAAACGGCCTCTGGTATCAAGCCCCATGGACACTGTGACTGAATCAAAGATGGCTATCAGTTTGGCATTATTGGGGGGCATTGGGATCATCCATTACAACAATACCATTGAAGAACAGGTTGCTCAGGTACGAAAAGTCAAACGATTTGAAAATGGATTCATTACTGATCCGGTTGTATTATCTCCCGAACATACTATCGCCCATATTGATGAAATTAAGGAAAAATTTGGATTTTCAGGCATACCCATTACTGTTGATGGCAACTTGGGTTCTAAACTGGTAGGTATTGTTACCAACAGGGATATTGATTTTGAAACTGATAGGTCAAAAAAATTAAAAGATGTCATGACCACCGATCTTGTCACTGCAAAGGTAGGTATTACACTGGCACAGGCAAACGAGTTACTTAAAAAATCCAAAAAGGGCAAATTGCCGATAGTTGATGATGAAGGAAAGCTCGTTGCCCTCATGAGCCGCAATGACCTTGTAACCAACAGAGAATATCCATTTGCATCAAAAGATACTAACAAGCAGCTTATGGTTGGGGCAGCCATTTCCACCAAGGATGAATCAAAAGAGCGATTACAGGAACTTGTAAAAGCTGGAGTCAATGTTGTGGTCATAGATGCAGCACAGGGTAACTCTATATACCAGATAGAAATGATTAAATATATTAAAAAGAAATACCCAGAACTTGATGTCATTGCAGGTAATGTTGTCACCATTGAGCAATGCGAAAACCTGATAAAGGCAGGGGCAGATGCTCTGCGCATTGGCATGGGCCCTGGCTCAATCTGTACCACACAGGTGACTATGGCAGTTGGACGCGCACAATCAACGGCTGTGTATCGATGCAGCAAGTTTGCAAAACAATACAATATACCAACAATAGCCGACGGCGGTATTGCCACAATAGGGCACATAGCCAAGGCACTTGCGCTGGGTGCATCAACTGCAATGATGGGGTCAATGTTTGCCGGCACCGAAGAAGCACCTGGCGAATATTTTTATGAAAATGGCGTTCGCCTTAAACGGTATCGTGGCATGGCATCACTGGAAGCAATGGAAAAAGGCGGTTCAAAGCGCTATTTTGCCGAAGACTCAAAGATACTTGTTGCACAGGGAGTTTCTGGCGCGGTAGTTGATAAAGGCTCAATGTTTGATTATGTGCCATATCTGGTACAGGGATTGAAACACGCATTTCAGGATATGGGTGTACGCACTATTAAAGAGCTTCACGAAAAGCTATACAAAGAAGAGCTTCGCTTTGAATTGCGTTCGCTGTCAGCCCAGATCGAAGGTGGTGTGCATACCATTTATTCGTATAAAGAACCCAAGTATCTGTAGCCTTCATATTACTGATGTGATAATCCGTATAATGTCTCCGGGCGTATTGGCAATTGCATGAGGATGATGCTGCAAAAGCAACGCAACAGGTCTGTACCCCCAGCTCACTCCTATACTGTACATACCACATGCATGAGCCATTTCAACATCCGTAGCCGAATCACCAATCATGGCAATCTGCGATGGCTCTAATTGCATGGTGTGGGCAATAAGCAGTGCGCCATGCGGGTCAGGTTTACGTGGTATGGAATCCTGCAAACCTAAAATTGTGCTGAATGCAATATCAGGAAAATAGTATTTAACCATTTCTACAGTAAACTCATGCGATTTATTTGAAAAAACGGAAATTTTTATTTTTTTGTGCGATAGTTCCTTTAAAAGGTCATGCACTCCTGAATATGGTTTTGTTTCACTGTTCCAGTTTTTTGCATACTCATCTTTCAATTCGGAAACAAGTTTTGTAATCTCTTTATCTGAACAAGTTTCCCCAACCGCACGCTGAATGAGCATTGCCATGCCATCGCCAATAAACTGTTTATATGCCTCTACCGGATGTGTGCGATACCCATAGCGTAACAGGACATTATTAACACTGTATGCCAGATCAGCTATAGTATCCAGAAGTGTCCCATCCAGGTCAAATATGACTCCATCAATTCCCATGGTAATTATTTGCTCTCTGATGATGCAAGCCACTTTTTAAATTTATACTGCTCAACTTTAGCATAGCACCACAGGGCAAATGGTAGAATTCTGTTTACAATCATCATGCCTCTAAATATTTTTGAAGGGAACACATATCGTTTATTTTTCAGTATCCCTTTAACAACTTCTTGAGCAACTTTTTGAGGTGTTTGCGTGGGGAAAGGAACCGGCGTTCCTTTGCCTGCTGTTTTAAAAAATTCAGTTTTCGTTGCTATGGGATAAACCACTACAAGGTGAAAGTTTCTATCCTTTTCAAAATTAAATGAATAAGCAAACCCATCTAGAGCAGCTTTGGTAGCTGAATATAATGCATATCCCGGCAACGGTAGTTTTGCCATTGCCGAGGCAGTAAATACCATACATGCTTCTTTATCTTTATTTATCTCCATCATCTTTTCAAGAAAATAAATTGGGGCAATATAATTTACTGAAACTATTTTATGGATATGATCGTAGTCAGCTTTTTGCAATTTTTCATAATAGGCAAAACCAGCATTCGCAATGCAGATATCTATTTTCCCCATAATGGAAAGTGCCTTCTTAAACAACATGTCAATATCTTTCTGCTTACCAACATCACAGCGTACTGCTTTTATATTTTTATTTTGTGCAATAGCTTCAGGGTTTAGATCGCCAACCACAATTGTTGCATTGTATTGTGTTAATTCTTCCAGCAATGCTTTCCCTATCCCGGATGATGCACCTGTTAATAGTATACATTTATTGCTAAGATCCATCCTGTACCTCTCTGCAAGATTTTTCAAATTTATCTTAAAAATATAGTAGAACTCTAATATTGCAAGAATATTTCATTGCTACAGTAAACCCATTACAATTTTGCTACTTGACAATTTTCATACAGTCTTTACAATCTTTGAGGAATTTATGGTAGTGTCATGATTAAGCCACTGAAAACTATTGAAAAACTTAAAAACGGCCAGGCTGTCACCATAGTTGCTTTAGGTGATTCATTAACCTATGGATGGATGGTTGATAAGGGATATATTGATTATTTCCATGATTTCTTACAATCACAGTATCCAAATGCTTCAATAAAAATAATCAATAAAGGTATACCAGGCGACACAGCTGACGGCGGGTTGCATCGTGTTTCGTATGATGTCATTTCGTACAATCCCGATTGTGTGCTTATACAGTTTGCTTTGAATGATTACGCATGTGGATATTCACCACATGTATTTGGTAACTATATACGGGCAATAATCAATGCTATTCAGGCACGATTGCCATCTGATATAGTGCTGGTTACTTCTGTGTGGTTTGGGGATTTTCCTGAAGCAAAAAACGCATATAAATTATACGAAACAATACAATCTATTGCTGATGACTATAAGCTGCCTGTATCAAAGACACATGAATACTGGAAAAACGCTGTTAACAAGGGCACACCATTACAGGAACTTGTACAGTTTGATGGTGTACACCCAACCGAAGAAGGCTACTATATCATGGCACGTGCATTACAGGATTTATTCAGCTAAACGGATATACTATTATACCATTGCAGATGGTATATTCAACCTGGCCAAAAAGCTCTCTTCCCATAAATGGCGTATTCTTACATCGCGAAATAATAAAATCGTCATTAACATTAATTTTTTTATCAGGATTGATAATCGTAATATCAGCAACTCCGCCTTCTTTGATATACCCTCTGTCAATGCCAAGAATCTTACAGGGATTGACAGTAACTTTTTCAAATGCCTGTATAAAGTTAAACCCGTTCCCCTTAATAAGGACAGTAATAATTAATGGCACTGCAGTTTCAAGACCTATAATTCCAAATGGTGCAAATGCTATTTCCTGCATCTTTTCATTGGGAAGATGAGGCGCATGGTCTGTGGCAATGACTTCTATTAAGCCATTGCGCAACGCTTCAATAATTGCCTTTCTATCTTCTTCCGTACGCAATGGCGGATTCATCTTTGCCATGGAAAGATGTTCTGCTATGGCATCATCCGTCAGAGAAAAATAATGCGGTGCTGTCTCACACGTCACCTGAATGTTGTTTCGTTTGGCCATGGTAATAATATCCAGTGAACCTTTAGATGAAACATGAGCTACATGCAACCTCCCTTTTGTGAGGCGTGTAAGCAATACATCGCGCGCAATCATAATTTCTTCAGCTTCACGGGGGATTCCTTTCAAACCCAAAAAGATTGAATTGTTTCCTTCGTTCATGATCCCACCGCTTGACAATGTGATATCCTCTGCATGCGTTATAATAGGGACATTAAACATCCGCGAATACTCTAATGCACGTCGCATGGTAGTTGAGTTCATAACGGGTTTGCCATCATCGCTGAATGCTATTGCACCACCTTCAACCAGCTCACCCATCTCCGTTAATTCTTCACCCATTGAACCTTTTGTTATGGCTGCAACTGGAAATACATTAATTGGTCCAGATTCTGCCTGTTTTTTTATGTATCGCACCAGCGCCTGATTATCAATTACAGGATTTGTATTTGGCATGGTACATACACTGGTGTACCCTGATTTAGCTGCAACCCTGGAGCCACCGATAATAGTTTCAACATCCTCACGGCCGGGCTCTCTGAAATGTACATGCATATCTACCAATCCAGGAACCACAATGCAATCCTTTGCATTAATGAGCTGTGCATCATCCTTTTTAATATTCTTATCTATTTTTACTATTTTGCCATCTGCAATAAAAACATCAAATTCTTCATCAGTGTTAGAAGCAGGGTCAATTAATCTTCCATATTTAATTAACAATTTCATTACTCAACCTCTTTCTCATCCAGGGGAGCTCCACCTGCAAGAAGATAAAAAATAGCCATCCTCACTGCTACCCCATTAGTGACCTGCTCATTTATTATTGAATGGGAACTATCGGCCACTTCATCGTCTATTTCAATACCCCGGTTAATTGGTCCAGGATGCATCACAATCACATCCTTCTTACATCGTTTAAGCCGTTCATTAGTTAACGCAAAGCGCTTATGGTATTCCCGTATTGAAGGGAAAAATGACCCCTGTTGGCGTTCACGTTGTATTCGTAACATGTTAATAACATCAAGTTCAGGAAGTATTTCATCAAACTCATAATAAATATCAACACCATATATCTTGAATTCATCAGGAACCAGCGTTGGGGGGCCAATCAGGCTAACCTTTGCTCCCAACCGCTTAAAAATCTCAATATCAGAACGAGCAACACGTGAATGAAGAATATCACCCACTATCCCTATGTGCAACCCTTTGATACTGCCCACTATTTCCATCAGTGAATACGCATCAAGAAGAGCCTGCGTTGGATGAGCATGGTTGCCATCTCCTGCATTAATAACCGATGATTTTATATTACGAGATAAAAAATGCGGCGCTAATGACGCCGCATGTCGCATAACAATAAAATCTGCTTTATACGCTTCCAGCGTATGCACAGTATCAATCAGGGATTCCCCTTTAACCACACTTGATGTTTGCACCGCAATATTGATTAAATCTGCTGACAGACGTTTTGCTGCCAGCTCAAAACTTATACGGGTGCGTGTTGAGGGCTCATAGAATAAAAGGCACACCGTCTTACCGCGTAAAACTGGCACTGTTTTAATTGACCGTGTAAAAAGGGCTTTGAAATATTTTGCAGAATTACAAATTAATAAAATTTCCTCGGTAGTTAATGATTGTATATCAAGTAAGTCTTTCCTTTGTAAACCACTCATATCCTGTATTACCTTTTCTTGTTATATATCATCCCAAATGGCATAAATAATTTCAATAATTTTTTTAAATATATTTTTGATTGAACTATTATATATGTACTGCACACTTGTAACCTGTGTGTATATTCTAAAAAAGGAGAATATATGAGCGACTATATTGCCTTTTATGACCTTGATCATACCATACTTGCATCAAGTTCAGGAACACTCATCGTCAGGGACCTTTACAAAAGGGGTATGGTATCATTATTATCTCTTATCAATGGTATGCTACTTTCACTGCTCTATAAATCTGGCATTATCAATACACAATCATTGATACTGCATTGGGTTGAACGATTAAAAGGAATGGAGGCCAAAACCATAGAACAGTATTCTGAAATATTCTTTGAAGAGACAGTTAAACATTACATTTATCCTCAGGCTCTTGAATCAATATATATGCATAAAGCTAAAGGAGCATCCATTGTATTACTTTCGGCATCACTGGATTTTATATGTAAACCGATAATGAAGCATCTTCACTTTGATGATGTTCTGTGTACTGAACTTGAAGTACATAATGGTTACTATACCGGGTCAATACAAGGCAATTACTGTTATGGGATAGAAAAACGTAACCGCGCTATACAGTTTTGCACAGATCATAACATCGATATCAAATCTGCCTATTACTATGCTGATTCTGTTGCTGATATACCTGTTCTGGAAGCGGTTGGATTTCCTCAATGTGTTAATCCACAGCCTGCCTTACTGAAGCTAGCTCACGTAAAAGGATGGCCTGTCCACAGGTGGTGATTTAATGCTTGAATCTCTGAACAATAGGTATACGCCTTCCAACACCAAAAGCCTTGGTTGTTACCTTTAAGCCAACTGGTGCCTGTTTTCGTTTGTATTCATTTCTGTCGATAGTTCGCAACACAGAATATACTATGTCAGGGTCAAATCCATCAGCAATAATCTGCTCTGCACTCATTTTCAGTTCCACATATCGTTCAATAATCTGGTCAAGTATCTCATAGGGAGGCAATGAATCCTGATCTTTCTGATTTTCACGTAACTCTGCAGATGGTGCTTTTTCAAGAATTGATCTGGGTATTATCTCTTTATCTTTATTAATATAATAGGATAGTGCATAAACCAGAGTCTTGGGCACATCAGAAAGCACCGCAAGGCCTCCTGCCATGTCGCCGTATAAGGTACAATAGCCCATGGATAATTCAGATTTATTCCCCGTGGTGAGTAACAGCATACCAAATTTGTTACTGAATGCCATCAATATATTTCCACGTATTCGTGCCTGTATATTCTCTTCTGCAATATCAAATGGCAAGTCTTTAAAGAAGGGATTTAATTCATGTATATAGGTCTCAAAAAGATTCTTTATTGGAATAGTATGGATGTCGATTCCTAAATTGTGTGCCAATTCTACCGAATCATCAACACTTCCCTTTGAAGAAAATTTAGATGGCATGGTGATTCCCAACACATTTTCAGGCCCTAAAGCTTTAACAGCCAGGCATGCAGTCAGTGCTGAGTCAATTCCACCACTTAAACCTAACACAACCTTTTTAAATCCCGATTTATATACATAATCCCGTATGCCCAGAATAAGTGCTTTCTCAATGTCAGCAATGAAATCCTCTTCACAGCTTATATGCATATATTCTTTTTCTGTATCAAATACTATGCAATCTTCCTGAAAATCTTTAGCTTTGAGTATAAAATTCCCCTTTTTATCGATAACAAAACTGTTGCCATCAAATATAAGGCTATCATTACCACCAACCTGATTGACATATATTATGGGCACCTTATATTTTTTTGCTACATGCTGAATTTTACTCCATTTTATGGAATTTTTCCCCTTCACATACGGTGAAGCTGATATATTTATCAGTATATCAGCCCCTTTTTTTATACAATTTTCAATGGGGTCAACAGCATAGCGCCTGAACTCCATAAACATATCCTCACTCAGACTCATGTCATTCCATATATCTTCACATATGGTGATACCAATATTAATTCCTTTATAGCTAATGATTTCCTGAGATGGTGCAGGAGAAAAATATCGTAATTCATCAAATACATCATAGGTGGGAAGTAATGTTTTATAATGTTTTGACTGCAGTTTCCCATCATACATAAAGGCTGCTGCATTATATAGCATAGGGGGATTGTCATAATTATAATCAACATATCCGCAAATAATACCGCAATCACTGCTTAAAGGAGCTATCGCCTCTAAAGCCCTCAGATTATCATCAATGAGTTTTTTATGCTCCAGTAAATCCATCGGCGGGTACCCAATTGTTGCCATCTCAGGGAAAATAACTAAATCAGCACCCTTTTCTTTTGCCAGAGTAACAAACTGAGAAATCTTATTACAATTTCCTTCAATATCTGCAATGATTGGATTAATCTGAGCTATCGCAATCTTCATAATAATTACCCTTTTAATGTGACCTTTTGTCAATATCCATACTAATATTGCCGTGTATTTCTTGTAATGATATGCTGAATAGCGCTGCTTAAAATCATTTTTAAAACTATATCCTCTTCCTTAGTGTAAATAATAAACAATTTCTGTAAAGAACCCATATCACAAATTTTTTTTAACGAGAATACAATTGCTGTTTTTACATACACTTCATTTTCTTTTGAGTAACTCTCAAGCAACGGAATCACTACATTTTTCCCTTTAAACTGTGATAGAGCCGCTGCTGCTTCAGCGCGTATTCTAAAATCTTCATCATTCAATGACTCTATAATCAGCGATACTGTGCGTTCATCACGGATGACCCCCAATGCATATACTGCATACATGCGCAAACTCCTGTTTTCTTCATTGTGCAGAATATGCTGTAATCCCCTGATATCACCTGCATTTTTAGCAGTTATCAGTGCTTTTATTATTTTTCGTTTTATATAAACTTCACGTTCAGTTAACAACTGTCGTGATAAATAGATAGTACTTTCTTTAGATAGTAACGTTGACAGAGCATCAACTGCAGCATCCCGCACAAGATCAGAGTAATCTGATAATGCACGGACAAAAATATAATACGCTGCCCTATCATGCAATGCTGATAAAACATTGATTGCCTTTACCCGAACTTCTTCATTTTCATCACCTGAGGCAATTGAGCGTACATATGGTAACGCAGCACTGATTTCATTATGGACAACACAATCAAGGGCAAAATATCGCACTGATTTATTGGTGTCCTGAAGAAGCCTGACAATAATTTCGTAAAACCTGTTGTCATAGAGATGATATAGCGCTTCTAATGCATATATTCTCTGGATAACTTCATCACTTCTGGCTAAACGTATGATATACGGGTACATTCTATCATCACCATTCTTTTTTAGCGCCAGTATGACCGATTCTCTCACAGCAAAAAATGGTGACTGTAAAAATTCAATTATCACCGGCAACACTTTTTTATCATGCATCTCTGCAAGTATTTCAATAACCATTTGCTGTACTGTTATTGAATGTACTGAATACAATATATCCTTAAAAAATTCTATGTTGGTTCGTACTTTACTTTTTTTCAGTATCTGTAATGCCTGTATTTTTTGATCGTTATCTTTCCCTTTGACTATTAACTCTTTCAATTTCATGATGCATTCATCAGAAAGGTTACTATAGCTATCATCTACATTATTAACAAGTGCCTTAATACATTCATCACTTGCAAAACTAACCGTATACGCAATAAAAACAAAAACTAATATAATACCTGTTTTTTTCATAAAACATGACACCATCATTGTATAGTCAGGTTACAGTAAAATAATGCAAATTTATAATCAATAAAAAAACCCGACCCCATGGGCCGGGATATGAAGGACATACTCTATTAAAAGTATTATTTCAATACACCACTGAAATAATGGGTCACCAGTGAATTAATAACTTCTTTATCAGTAACATCCTTTTTCTCCTTATCAAACTGGTATACCAGGAACATTACTGATCCAATAAGCATAATTGCAGTAATTTCTGCATTAAGTGTTTTCTTGTAGAGGCCTTTTTTCTTTATCTCTTCTATATCACGTGAAACAATATTAATCAAATGTTTTAAAAACTGATCAACCCGTTCAATCACCTCTTCATCTATACCAACAATATCTTTAAATATGAGCTTGATTACTATTGGCTCACTTAAAATAGCTTTGATACATTCAGTTATTCTATCAGTATTGAATTTGATAATATCCTTCTGTGAAGGGTTATCCTTTAAAAGATCCCTGAGATCATCAGGATCAAGAATATCATCAATACTTTCTTCAATAGATTCCAGAATTGCATAAAGGATTTCTCTTTTATTACCAAAATACTGATATACTGTGCCCCGGGCAATATTCAATTCTTCACAAACCTGCCCTATATGGGTACTCTGGAAACCTTTCTCTATAAACATCTTTTTAGCAATATCTACAATTTGTTGTCGCCGTTTTTGTCCTTTTGCTGGCATCTGTATACCCCTTTACATAAATTCTATTTTATTTCACCTTTTACACGAAGCAATTCTTCTTTGATTGGTTGCAAAGCTTCCTGAAGTTCCTTAATCATTCTTTCAGCTTTTTCCTGCAATTCTTTACTCATATACTATATATTCCTTTATATACTATAATTATATATGCTTACTATACATATCGTTAACATTTTCATTATTTTATATAAAAAAAGATTCTTTGCTATAAACGTTATACATAGCATACTTTTTTGCGTCAACAACTTTTTATAATTTTAATATTGTTATAATTCAACACTTTAGTGCAATAAGAACACTTTACAATTGCTTTTTTTATCTGTACCCCATATAACACAGTCAGCTTCGTTTATTTTATGATTACCATCCATTGTAGAAGTATTTTCTTTAGCTAATGTTCAACAATTCATCAATATGACTGCGTATTTCACTATTATCAGGCTTAAGGGAAAGGGCTTTTTTCAGAAATTTTTTTGCCATATTATATTCCTCTCTTTTATAATAAACATATCCAAGCGTATCGTTATATGCTGCATTGTTGGGAGCATGTGATACTGCTTTTTTAGCCAGTTCCAGAGCCTTACTCAGGTTCCCATCAGGAAGAAGCGCTATAATATACGCTATAGCATTGCAGGCATTCACATTATCAGGATTATCTTCCAGTATGTTTTCATACAACTGCAAAGCCTGGCGATAGTTACCCTTTTTCTCAAGTGCAAATGCCTTCATCTGGATAATGGCATCATCCTGGTCATTTTGTTGCTGTAATTCATCTAAAGCCCTGTCATAATCCCCTTTCTGCATTAATGTAAATATATACACCTTGCGAACCTGGCGTATATCAATAAATGTCATTGGCAGTGACATACACCGCTTTAGATAATCAATAGCGCTATTATAATCCTGCAAATGAATACAGACAATAGCCAGATTGTACAATACAACAGGGTTTTCTGAATCCATTGATTCAAGTTTATGCAAGGTATCTTTAGCCTGACCAAAATCCTTTTTGTGATTAAGTAGATGCGTCGCCTGATCAAGCAATACCTTAATTTGTTTGTGTATGTCTAATTCTTCCATATATGATTCTTTATCTCTCTTTTTTTCAACCGATCTATAAAATTATAATCCGTACAATCTATAGTCAATGGGGTAATTACAATATATCCATTCCGCAACTCAGTTACATCGCTCCCTGTTTTTTCATCATTTTCAATTGTACCATCCAATTCCATATCAAAATAATTATTGTTTCTCTGTATAATGCGATATGAATCACGATAAAACCGTTTCCCTAAACTTGTATACTGTACGCCTTTGATTGCAGATCGCGGCAGGTCAGGATAATTTATATTCAAAAAAAGTGGTTCTTTACTGTGAAGTGGAAAATCCTTTAACAGTTCCAGTAAAAACCATGAGGCATCGTAAAAATAATCTGACTCTTCATAGCTATCAATTGACAAAGCTATGCCGCTTACACCAAAAATATATGCTGTCCTGGCACCTGCAACAGTTCCTGAAAAATATATATCATCGCCCAGGTTAGGACCATGATTTACACCTGATATTACAAGATCAACCGGTGGGATGAGCCCGCCATGTAATCCTATATTGACACAATCAGCAGTAAACCCATCAACAGCAAAGGTAAATTCATCTATCTGTTCAACCTTTATTGATTTACGTATCTGTATTGCATTGGAACACCCGCTGCGTTCTTTGTCAGGAGCTATCGCATATACCGAATAATTATCCGATAAAACTTTTTTTAAAACTTGTAATCCTTTGGCATGAATGCCATCATCATTTGTTATCAGAATATTCATAATACTCTCTTACTTAAATATTTTCTTTACTGATACCTTATCTATGTGCTATATAAGAGAATATATATCACCCGTGTGTATATAAAATTATGCCAGTATACGAATATAAATGTAATACATGTCATTATATATACAGTGAGCTTAAAAAGATGGGAGATAGTTACTGTCCCCCCTGCCCTCAATGCCACTCGCATGACACAGAAAAAATTATTTCACTTGTCAGTACTATTCGAGGTAAACAATCGTGTTCGGGTTGTTCTGGGAAAAACTGCGCCCATTGTAAATAGTACTTTTAATTTCAAAAAAATGGATTACCTATTATTACATGTATTAGCGTAATGTATTAACTATCCTGAAATACTTTTTATTAATGATAGTAAGAATGATAGCACCACAACAAACTGTAAAGGTGATTATAGGAATTAATACATAGATTTTACCGGTAAAACTTATACAAAAAAAGAAAAGAGCAAAAAATTCTTTCTTGGTGAAATATTTCATGCTGAGAGCAAACTTTACCAATAAATCATCCTGTGGCAATTTTTGTAAAAACTCTTTATCGTATGCAACCAGTGATCCTGATTCACTGAATTTGCGTAAATACCATACAATCATCCCAATAAACCAGAACAATCCAACAAAAAGCAACGTTATTATTATGCTGGCAGTACGTGCTGAGGTATTCTCAAAATACAGTACTGATACTGCAATTAAAAATAAAAGCAGTGTGCCATTATCCCCAATTGTATCAAGCCATCCACCAATCTTTGATACTTTAAATGTAAATTTAGCAACCTCACCATCCACACCATCAAATACTGATGCAAGTTGAAACAAAAGTCCCCCTAAAACTACCTGCCAGTATGATCCCTGTAGCACAAAATATGCACTTAAAAAACCCACAATCATATTGATAATAGTAAGTACATTGGGATGTATCCTTGTTTTGGCCAGTTGCAAACTAATTGGAATGGAAATGCGTTTATTAATATTTTTTGCAATATATCCACCAGTATTATCTATGATATATTTTACGACCAGTAATTCGGCTTTCTTTATATCTTCATCAGTGGAAATTATAAATTGGTTATCATTTAAAACAGGTTCAAATACCCCCTTCTTTTGTTTAAAGTAATCATCAAAATGTTCAAAATAGTGAGGCTGTACAAACAGGTTTGATGGGACATATAAAGACCCTTTTTCTGGAACTTCACCCGGTAAACACTGGTGTGCATTAATCTTTCTTTTTTTTATATGTGGCAAAATTTTATGTTCATACAATATTTTTTCCTGTTCATTCAACATAAGATATATTTGTTTAATCCCGACTTTCTGAAGCGTATAAATCAGTCGTTCAAGTATATATAAACCACAGATCTTTTTTTCAGTATGATATCCATGAAGACTATGAATATATGCCTTTTGTATCATATCATTCCCCTTTCAAAGAATTCTTAACCCGGTTTTACTGTGTCATCAACCATACAATAATTATCTCTTAAAACCCTTTTTTATATAATTTCGTCAAGATGTTTTTACATAACATTGATATAACATTTTACTTGACTTTAATACTTCAGATATTGTATAATTACTATTATCATGTAAGTATATCATTTAAATGTTTTTTTATAAAGGAGATATTATTATGAAATATGTAAATTTCTTTTTGTCCATTATTTTTCTTACTATATGCTTAATACTTTACTCAGCTCCACAGGCACAGGAAAATCCAGAGAAGCAATTTAATCCTCTCTATGATGCAGAAGCAGTTATACAGCGTTTAAGCTATGATAATTTTAAAAATATTAAATTACTCAGGACTGCTATATATAATTTTGGTGGTGGTGAACAGGAGTTTAATAGTTTAGTAGATACATATGCTGAAGCAAGTGCACTGTATTTCAGAAATGAAATGATTGCCTCGGCTAATCTCTTCACAAAAAATGAAAAAGATATCAAAGAAGTAGCAATGAGATTGGCAAAGCTTTATAAAGAACAGGCTGAAAAGCTTCATATTCAGGTTATAAAAATGGGAGTGCGCCATTCTCTTAAAGCATCAATTGAACAGACAAAACCCAATCCATCTGTTGATCCTCTTATCAGCAATGCAAGTTATGGAATAAAAATTGCAAATGATTATCTGGTCAGGTCAAAGCCAATAGATGCTATCTATTATTTCCGAAGAGCAAAGGAAAATTGCTTTAAAGTATACCAGGTACTGGGTGAACAGTTACCGGAAGAATATAAGAAAGATATTGTTGATAATCAGAATAAGATATATATAGCAAAAGAAAAGAAAAATTAATTTGTAAATTGAAATTACATATCTTTCTTACTCTTTAACGTATGTAAGGCCGTTATTCTGACAGTTGAGTTGCTGTGGGTAAGCAGTTCAACAATTTTGTCTATGTCCTTTTCTTCAATTGTATACGCCTGTAAAGCTTTTAAAATGGCAACCAAAAGAGATGGTGGGTTATTTTCTTGCTGTAACATCTGGACAAGTTTGCTATATAATGCACGATCTTTGATATTGAGATGTGACAGTGTAGCAAACTTAACACTTATTGACGAGTCATCAAGCGCCTTGATAATCACATCCATGTGAATATATTTTGTGGAATAATCATCAATACTAAGTAGTCCTATGATAGAAGCTTCTCTTATCAGCCAGTCATCATTTGTAAAATTATAAATAAAAACGGAAACATCACGAGGATCGCGGTAGTGGGATAATGTTCGTAGAGCATTCCACCGCACATTGTCATTTTGGCTGTTAAGGGCTAAATCCCTTATATAAACGCGTGCTCGTTTAATTGGCCTTTTAGAAAGTATTTGCAAAGCTTCAATTTTTATAGCATTATGGGGATCATGCAAAGCCTGAATAATAAGGTTTTCAGCTCTTTCCCCTTTAATTGTTGCAACCGCCTGTATAGCTTCTAACCGGGTTTTCCAGTTATCACTTTTGTATCCATTCTCATAGTATACCAGAACAGAATCATATCCTGTAATCGGTTTAATGGAGTTACATGACCCAATTAAAACACTGAGCAACCATATCATTAATCCATTAAAAATCTTTTTTCCGCAGGAGCTGGTCAATTAATCCTTCCTCCTGTTTAATCTTTATAATTATATTTCTCTTTTCATCAATTACATAACTATCAAACCACTTAGGTAACATATAATCAGGAACTGTAATGGGTTCTTCAGGAGGTTGTTGATAGGCAACTCTTGTTTCTTCCCTATCTTTTAATATATATGATTTTAATATTTTTGTATCCCTGTTTGCAACTTCTACTTCACCTTTAAAAACCACGACTTTAGTTTCAAATTGTGTTGCTATAATACCAAAATCAGTACCTCTTACCCCGGCAATTGCAGTAGGTGTATAAACAATTACACTGGTGCCTTTTATTGTCTTTGCCGCAATTACCCGCAATTTTCCTGTAATCATTTGTATCTTTGTAGGTTGTTCGGCTTCTTTTAATCTGATATCCTGGACATATAGCACCGATATCTCCCGGATAAACAGTTTGCTTCCATCATTTAATAAAACAGATACAAATGATTTTCTTCCAGTCCTGATTTTATCTGTATCTTCTACTATCGTCCCCTCACCTGGGATTATTCGTTTTCCTGAAACAGATGTAATATCAACATCTCCCGATAAATCCAGGATTTTCCCAACCGGCTTTGCTATTGCATTACCAGCAAAAATTAGGGATAAAACGATTATTACACTATTCCTGATACATTGCTTCATAGTTGCTCTCCTCCAACAATGAATATTATTTTATTAAGCATCCTTTTACAAACACCAGGATGCCTTGATGAATAGTCACTGAGTTTCTTAAGGTTACTATCCATTGCAAATTTTTCTACTAGTTTTTATTACAAACCATCATGATATACATTTACCACAGACGTTTTACTATATAATACTTTATACTGTACTATGAAATGCAATTATTTACTGTCTGCTTAAATCGTATACAAGCTGATATTGATAATAAAACTTTTTAATACGCTCAATATAGCCCTTAGTCTCAGCAAATGGGGCCATAACAGTGAACTTGTCTTCATTATCGTATTGCCATTTCAATACATTGCCAATACCCGCATTATACGCAGCTGAAACTAATGTAATATCATTTTTCAGATTTTTCATTAACCAGGAAATATAATATGTTCCTAATTCTATAGATATACAGGGATTCTTCAACATTTCCTTATTAATCTGTCCAACCCCTGTTTTTGTAGCTATTTCTTTTGCAGTAGGCATCATTAATTGCATAAGGCCTATAGCACCTGCTGAGGATTCGGCATAAGGGTTGAAAAGGGATTCAGCTTTCATCACAGCATAAATGAAAGGTTCACATATATCATATTTTTTTGAAGACTGTGCTACACATTGACCAAAAGGTTTTGGCAAAATGCTTTGGATTATATCATCATGCATTAAAAATATATTTTCTTTCATATCTAACCGTTTTAAAAGTTGAACTAAACTCTGGGCTGACAGAAAATAATTTTTATACTTTAATCCAAAAATGTATTGTAGCACATATACATCATTGTCATCGGGATTAATGTATAATACCAGTTCCCTATTTATTCCCTCACTGTACCCCATTGAAAAGTAATGTTCAATCCTGGTCACTATCTCACCTGGAATATGTAACAACAGCTTCTCATTACGTGTAGGAATAGTAGTATACTGTATTTCACGGGATTTGGGAAAATATTTTTTTATCATTTCCAGTCGTTGTAAGCGTCTTTTATTATCTCGCTCCCTGTAGGTTAACATGGCATGGGTAAAAAGAGTGACTGTAAGATTATTTGTTTGAAGCGCCATTGAAAAATCGGAAGAAAGCTTTTCCACTGAATAGTTGGGTGATAATCGCTCAAGCAATATCCATGTATAAGCAGAATGAGGCAAAAACGCTACCATAGAATAGGCTATTGTTTCAGCTTCATCTGGATTTTCCTCTTTTTTCAGATTATAAAGCCAGAAACATACCTCATCAGCGTATTTCCCGTTTGTACCAAATGTAGAATAATATTTTTCAAGATAATATAACGCAGTTTTTGTATTGGTAATAGTATTTTTAGAAAACAACCATAACAATTCCTGTGTAGCAGTATCATCAGGATAGTGTGCCACATACTCATCTACAGGTTTAGGATCTGTTTCTTTTCTCTGGACAGCATACAGTGCTTTATAATACAGTACCTTCTGTTTAAATTTTGGATTATCAGCATTTTCAAGTTTTGCCAGCCACTGCATGGCCTGTCCCTTTTTATCATTATCCCATAGTGTATCCACTATGGTAGCAGCAATATCATACCTGTAATCAGTTGCCTGATATGCATCATATATTGTTTTTAAGGCATCCGATTTGCCCAAATGGCATAATGTTTTAACACGTATCATATCAAGATGTAATTTTTGTGTGCTTTCGGTAACCAGTTGTAAAAGGTTTTCATCTATAGAAACAATATCCTGATAATTTTTTGTATTATACAAAGCTTCAAAAATAAGCTGTATTTCATCAGGATTCAATGCAATATCAGGATTTTTAGTTGTAATCTGTAATATCCGCTTTGCTGCAATTTCAGACTGCCAGCTTGCTGTGCTTATCTTTAAAAGGTTATAATAACTATTCACTGCATCAGTGTTTTTGTCCTGCTTCTCATACAGAGATGCTAATTTTATATACAACCATGCCAGTGAATCTCTATCGTTATATTTTGAAATACTTTTCTGTAATACCTTTTCAGCCTTGTCAAACTGTTTCAGTTGCCCTAACGCTTCAGCTTTAAGGATCTGTGCATCACGGAATACACCCGTTTTTTCATGTTTCATCAAATCAATAAATTTAATGACATATTCATATTCCTGATAGTACATGAATCCTTTTGCAATTTCATACATTGCATCATTATATAAATATGATTTCACCGAAAAACGGCTGACAAATCTATAAACTGGCTGCGGATATATAGATAGTTTTCTTGCTCTCCGTTCAACAAAACAGCTATTGGCAAAGTGATATAGTGCCTTTTTATAATCTTTAGCTTCTTTATACGCTAATCCCAACATGAAATGTTCAGTGTAGGATAGCTCCCCTTTCTGTTCTAATGTTTGAATTATAGTTTCATTGTTGCTATAAAATCCTAATTCAGATAATCCCTGTGGCAATACAACGTCAGAACAGGAAAGAAAGGAAAAAATAGCTAAGGTCAAAAGAGCAACCATCGATGTATATGTTCGGATAATCATGATTATTCTTCCTCTTTTTGGTAATCTGCATACTCGGGCAATTCTTGCAATGAACCATTACTCCACACATCATCATAAAACGAATAATTATCAATAAGCCGATAGTAGCTGTCAGCCAGAACCTTTAACATATAGTTTTTTTCATTTTCATCTTTAACTGATTCTAATTTTGTTTTCATATATGAATAAATATATGGCTCATTCCCAACGTTCTTTTTATTTTCAAGTCTACTATTTGAGTCTTTATTATTAAATGCAATATATGCAAGTAAAGCATATCGTTTAGCCTGTTTGGCTTTTTTCAAAGCCTGAATATATTTATACAAACGCATCGAGTACAGTGTTGTCCTGTAACTATCGGCCATAACCATATACATACGGGCCTGTTCATTATTTGTATAGCCTAAATTACAATAATGCTTTGATACATAATCATCTTTCAAGATAGGTCCTGGCGACACGGTATCTAATAGTTTTTTCCCTTCATCAATTTCACGATGTAAAACCATTCTGTATAATGATATCAGTAATTCTTGAGTTTTACGAATATTTTCATACGAATCTTTAAACTTGAATTTCATATATAAAAATTTTGCAAACATATCATATAATATTGCCTTGCGGCAGATTATCCTTTCCTCTTCCACTGAAACATTTGATACAGAAAAATTAACAAAATAAAAGAAGCGCTCATTATCTTTAAGCCCTTTTTCTGCTTTACGCTGTTCTCCAGCACTCTGACTGCTCTTTGTCCTTTGCGCAATTAGAGTATTTTGAAGTGGTAAAAGCATTACCACCACTATACTAAAGATAATTATTGAGATTATAGCTCTCATGTCTGAAAACCTATGTCCCATACTTAGTATTAATAAACTCCTTATATTTTATGATTGACTATATCCATCCGCATACTATAGTACCTGTATAAAAGTGTTATACGTAATCATACTATCAGGGGATATTATTATGAAAACCAGAACAACCTTATTATTAGTATCGATTATTTCTTTACTGTTTTATATAACCTGTACTACATTTGATCCTTCAATATTGCAGAAAAAACCCACTGTTACTTTTAAAGATTTTCAATTCAAAGAAATAACGCTAAATGATATGACCATGTTTTTTTCACTGGATGTTGAAAATCCTTATCCAGTAACATTGTACTTAGATTCCATACAAAGTCAAATATATATTGATACATTCTCATTATTTTCACTACAATCCGCAGATAAACTAAAACTATCCAGGAATTCAAAAACAAACAAAACATTTGCCCTTACTATCACATACGACCAACTTATAAAGGCTGTAAAAGAATATTACAATAAAGATTCAATTGTCATAACAATAAAGGGTACTATTGCTTTTTCACTGCCACCATCAATTCAGATTGTACAATCAATAGCTGTCCCTTTTACAATTAAAAAGGAAATCCCAACAATCAAGCCAACAATTGATATAGCACATTTTAAATTAATTCCACCTTCACTATCTGATTTAAAAAATATTATAAAAAATATCAACCCACTTGAAATTCCATCTCTGTACACTGATATCCAGAACTTTTGCCAGGGGAAGGGTGTTCCTGACAGTATATCAAAATTTGATATACCGCTATCTGTTGCATTTGATATTATAATCAAAAATAAAACAAAGGCCGCATTGGTCGGTAAATCGCTCAATTATAATTTTATACTCCACGATAGTGAAATAGCTAAAGGTCAACCAACCATACAGAATGCTGATGGCGCTTCAAAAATCAACTGTGTCACTACTTTAAGCACCAAAAATATTAGCAAAGGCCTGACACAGGCTATTGCACAGAAGAATATTCAGTACACACTGAAAGGGAATATGCTCTTCAATGCTGCATTAAAAGGGACAGAATTACCTGTACCATTCACAATTAATCAGCAGGGCACCATCAAATGGTAAGAATATACAATTTAATAATTGACTCATACATACTGTAAGAAACTATAGTAACACAGTTATTATTTATACATCGTGATTAAAAGGAGTTCACAATGAACGTTATTCCTGTAATACTTGCTGGTGGTTCAGGCACAAGGCTATGGCCACTTAGCAATGAAGAAAAACCCAAGCAATTTCATAATATTACAGGCGAAGGCACACTGCTTGAACTGACAATTAACAGACTAAAACCACTTAATCCTGATTTTTGCCTTATTGTCACAGCACGTATGTATGAAGAAATGTCCTATGATGAATTAAAAAAAACAGGGCTAAAGGGGAGTATTATCTCTGAACCCATGCCAAGAAATACCGCGCCTGCAATTCTGTATGCAGCAACCTATCTTTCAAAATTATATGATGATGCCATAATGCTCATTTTGCCTGCTGATCATTATATCAAAAAAACAGATGTATTTGTAACTATTCTGAAAAAAGCAATTGAACACGCACATAATAATCATCTGGTAACTATCGGTATCACCCCAACATATCCTGAAACAGGGTATGGATATATAAAAGCCTATGATGACCCTTCAGAAGTAAAACCCGTTGAGATGTTTGTTGAAAAACCAAATTTAGAAACAGCAAAAAAATACCTCAGGGAAGGTAATTACTTCTGGAATAGTGGTATTTTTGTATGGAAAATATCCGTTATTCTGGAATACTATCAAAAACTTATGCCAAAACTATACCAGTCATTTCAGCCTCTGCGCGATCTCACCGTAGAACAGCTTACCCAGAATGATGAATTGCCATGGGAAATCAAGCGTAATGTATTCTCACAGATTGAAGCAATATCTATTGACTATGGCATCATGGAAAAAGCCGACCAGCGGTATGTAATTCCCGGTGAATTTGGATGGGCTGATTTAGGTAGCTGGGCTTCAATTGATGATGTACTATCGCCCAATACTGATATGAACCGATCTCCCTATCCTGAAAAGGTTATTTTTCACCTTTCAAAAAATTGCACCGTATTCCCTGATACTAAACTCATTGCAGTGGTTGGCTTGCATGACGTTGTTGTGGTAGATTCAGGAAATGAAATCCTTGTTATGGATAAGAATGCATCCCAGGATCTCAGGGAAGTTGTAAATCGTATCAAGAATAATCGTTAAAAACGGCACTAATAGCGTTTTTGATTGTATCCCTGACTCCTTCATTAAGAGAAGAGCTTTGATTGAGCGATAGTTCTCGCATATGCAGGTGGTATTCAGGCTCACTGTAGTAAAACACGGGTACTGGCACCGTATTAAAAAAATCAGCTACCATCATCAATGATCTATTAACTAAAGTTACCACAATACTATTCGTAGTACTTTTTTCAGGAACTATCGGTTCCCCTAACTTATCTTCAATCAATTGCACAATCCATATAAAGCTGAGCGGATCAATGATGCCAATTGAATAAGTATACCAGTTATCCGTATATCTAATCAGTATCTTTTTTAAGCGATCATCAAGTAATGTATATGCAGGACAAAAGTAATCATTACATATTTCTTTCCCAAATAGACTACAATCTCTTCTGTCAATCCCATTGTTAACTACAGGGTGCATCAGACATCCTGGAGTATTGCTGTCAATAAACCCCATATAGGGACACACATAGGTTGTGGTTTCCCTGAACGTATACTGTTTTTGCAGCGATTCAAAATTCCTTACGATGTTGCCAGCTACCGGTGAATAGCGTATTTCAGCAGTTGCGTCAGATAAAAAGTGCTCTAACCCTGCTAAAGAGATATCAGCACAGTTAAAAAGCCCACAACACACGCAACACCCTTTTCCTTGTGCAGGCTGGCATAGGGATATTTTATTAGAAGCATTCATATTAATTCACTTGCACATTCCCATGCATTTTGGTATGTTAATATTAAACGTACACCACATTTATAGTATAGCAGATTTTTTTATGAAATATAGGGATAATCTTTACGAGCTTCTTGATGTTTCCCCACTTTCTTCAAAGGAGGAGATACGGAGGGCTTTCTGTACAAAGGTTAAAGCGTTACATCCTGACAGCACAGGTTTAAGCTCTGAGAGATTTACCGTAGAACTTCAGAAGGTCATTGAAGCTTACCGCATCCTCATGGATGACAGAGAGCGTGCCCATTATGATGCCACACTCTTACAATATCCTAAAAAACTTGAGAAGCACTATATACCACAAAAACGCATCAGATACTCCATATCACTTAAAGATTTATTAAAGAAGGAGTTTTTACCAAAAAAGATGCGTCGCAAGGACATTATTCATGAATTTGACCATGACATTGAGATAGTATGTACACAACAGGAAATTTCAAAAGGGGCAGTAGCATTAGTTCAGTTGCCATCCCGTATACTGTGTCCTCTTTGTAACGGTCAGCACCGTGATTGTTACGTATGCAATGGGTTGGGACGTATATCCAGTGCTTCAACATTCGAGATTGAACTACCTGCTGACATAACAAAAACAACAATACTAACTGTTGACCTCAGAAAATACAGGCCAGGTACTTTTACCGATCTAACCATAAAGTACCTGCGTATAAAAGTCACCATAGTATAAAGGTAGTCTACCTGAATCGTATTCTCAACGAATCACCATGTTTATCATCAAATCCTTCAACCTGCGACATACGTGATACATGTTCTGTAGCCTGCTGTAGTGCTGATGGTGTCAGATACTGAAATGATGTACGGCGCATAAACGTTTCAACACCAAGCCCCGAAGAAAAGCGAGCAGCTCCTCCTGTAGGCAGTACATGATTGGTCCCTGAAAAATAATCACCAACTGCAACAGGAGCATAAGCCCCCAGAAAGAGTGATCCAACATTTTTAATTTGTGTAAGATAGTTAAGTGGATTTTCCACCATCAATTCCATATGCTCAGGGCCATAATTATTGGAAAAATCTATGGCTTCCTCAATTGATGAGACAAGAATAATATGAGCATTTTTTATTGCCTGTTTTTTAATTTCATGCCTGCCTCTTCCGGAGTTTATATCTTCTTCAATATATGTGATCACTTTTTGTGCCAGCGATTCAGATGTTGTAACAAGAATTGCAATGGCCATCTCTTCATGCTCTGCCTGTGACAGTAAATCCCATGCTACCCAGTGAGGGTTTGCTTGCTCATCGGCTATTATCAACACCTCACTTGGTCCGGCAAGCGAATCAATCTGAATGACTCCCTGGCTGAAGAGATATGCCTTGGCAGCAGTTACATAGATATTGCCGGGTCCCACAATAATATCGGCTTTGGGCACAGTCTGTGTTCCAAACGCTGCAGCAGCAATACCCTGTGCACCGCCAGATTTGATTATAGTTGTGATACCCAGTATGTGCGCCATTGCCCCAATATATGAAGCTATTGCCCCATCCTTTGACGGTGGCGTTATAATTGAAATATGTTTGCATCCAGCAATCTGGGCTGGAATAACTCCCATCAATACTGAAGAGGGATATGACGCTTTCCCACCAGGGACATATACCGCCGCACTTTCTACTGGTTGGTATAGCATCCCAAGTGTAGTGCCATCTTCCCGTGTGTAGATGAACGAATCCCTTTTCTGGTGCAGATGGAATTCGCGTATGTTTTCTATTGCCTTTGTAAATGAATCAATTACTTTTGCATCAGTATTATGATATGCTGCTGTAATTTCTTTCTCTGTTGCACACACTTCGTGTAACGTAACCCCGTCAAACTTATTAGTAAATTCTATAACAGCCTTGTCACCTTCATCACGTACTTTCTGCACAATTGGAATAACGTTATTAACCATTATTCCGGTAAAATCATCGCCAAAACGCTGAAACAGTGTATTGCGTTCTTTTTGCGTCAAATCAGATAATTTCCTGATAGCTATCATGGTTGCTCCTCATTATTATAGAAGGTTATTCATTATTTCTTGACTTTATCATTACCATTCTTTAAAATATCACAAACTGTACAGTAAAAAAATATTTCTGGAGGTCCTATGTTCAAGCATATAGCAGTAATAATGATAGCGATAGCTCTTGTTATAACCGGTTGCAAAAAAACCACCATAACACCAAAACTTTTTGTCACCATACAAAATGAAATTCTTGACAGCGATATGCAGCAGACAACAAAAGAAGACATCGTGAAAAAATATGGCATTACTCTTCAACAGTATGAAGAATATGAAAAACAGGTTGAAAGTGATCCAGAGTTAAAAGCACTGGTTGGAAAAGAACGCCTCAACATTATGAAAAAATAGCATCACGCTATTCCAAGAACTGTTTCCACATTCTTATATAAGACATACTCCGCACTTTCTCCAAGTGCTTCTATATGTTGTTTATAGCGTGAATACTCTAGTAGTGGGAAATCACTCCCAAATAGTATTTTTTCTTTTCCACACATCTGTATGGCTATGTCATAAATACCAGAATCATACAGAAAAGGAGTTGCTGCAGTATCATAATACACATGAGTCAAGGATTTCTTAACCTCAGGCATCAACTCATAAAATAATAGGCCCCCTCCCCAGTGGGAACAGATAATTGGTATGTTAGTATACTGCGAACACAGTGCAAAAAGACTGCGCATATCTGTATAATATTTTCCGGTATAGATATGGCCCACCGGTTCATTGACATGCAGACATACAGGCAAAGTAAACTTTTCAGCTATAGCAAGAATCTGTCCCAGTAACATTTCCTCTTCTTCATTAAATCCATTAGCATAAAAGGCTACTTCACCAATACCATATAATCCCAGCTTTTTAATTGATTCTATCTGTTTGTACACATCACCGTTCAGAGCTATCGCCCCAAATGCATATATTTTCCCTTTATATGTATGCTGCACAGTAGCAAGATACTCATTGTGCATTTGAGCATACTCTTCCTTTTGCCAGGTAAAACCCAGCACCAGCGAGGCATCCACACCATTGTGTTCCATTGATTCTACAAGCATTTCAGCATGTGCAATGCGCGCTTTGCCATAATATAGCAGAGAAAATTGTCTGTCATCGCAATAGTGTTCTTTGTTTTGTACCATATCATTAGTAAAAATATGTGTATGCCCATCAATAATCATTGTATACCCTATTATGTATTGACATTATCATATACTTTTTTAGTATTTTATCTTCAGGCAACGTTTACTACTATTTATTATGAATACAATAGAATTTTTTTTAGAACCCAGCAAAGAAAACTACCATACACTTCGTGTAAAGGCGGAAGATGGCAATTTTCGCTATATTCACAGTAAATACCACCCAACAAAAGAATCATCATACCTGCAGGATATTGTCAACCCTGAAAAATACGATGCCTGTATTATTTTAGGCATTGGCCTTGGATACCATCTGGCACATCTGGCCACTATCATACCTTTTTTTAAACAGATTATCTGCATTGATATTAATAACTATCTAACCAATGCCAATATTCCACAGGATATACAGGCAATTATTCATCACCCTTCGGTACAATTGGTATTTGTGAATCCCGATAATTTTCAACAGTTACGTGATACTATTCAGTTACAATTTTCCAAAGGCATACAGGTCATTGACCACCCTGCTTCCTTTCATGCTTTCCCGCACATTTTTTCATCCATAAAAAAAATCATACAGCAGATAGTAGACAAATCAGTATCAAATCATCTTACATCATCATTGTTTGCATACCGGTACTTTAAAAATGCATTATTAAACCTGAACCAATTACCTGAATGCTTTGCTGTAGCACAATGTAAAGGAATTCATGCCCACCAGCCCTGCATCATCGTAGCCCCTGGCCCATCTCTGGATGAAACACTCTATCACCTGAAAAAACACCACAATTGCATCATCATATCAGTTGATTCTGCACTCAAAGCATTATATGATCATTCTATCATACCTGACTATATCGTTTCCATTGATCCTCAGCCAGTTGTGTTTGCACATCTTTTTCCTGCACAACCCACGGTGCCAGTAATCACAACACTTACTGCACACCCAATGATCTTTTCACTGCCAGCAATTGTATCATTGAACACACACCCCGTATGCCAGTTACTGGAAGAGTTGTACCCCGGGATTATTGGTTCTGTTGACAGTAGAACTGGAACCGTACTGGGCGATGCAGTCACATTTGCTATTTTTGCTGGCTGTAATCCAATAGCCATTGCAGGTGCAGACTTTTCATTTCCCAAGTATGTTACATACGCCCGATCAACAGAATACCAATACCGCTATCAACTTATGCACAGCCGTTATACCCCACTTGAAACAAAAAACATGGACTACATAATCCATGCGTCAAAACGTACAGGAACAACAACCTTTTCAAGGAAAAACTTTATCCAGTATCATGATGCAGTTGATGCTATCCTTCCCAAAGACACATCACTATTTCATATCAATCCCGTATTACCACTTGCTCACGCAAAGTCAATAGCAATCAAAGACTTCCTTTCACTGCCACAGGTCAGCCCCTATACAAAAAAGATGACACCACGTTTGCTTCAACCTCTATCACATTCAATAAATATCAATGAAATATATACTATTCTTAATAATGAAACAATGTTTAATACTATTGTAAACTCCTCTCGAGTAGATCATCAAACAAGCATTCAAAGAATTCATTATTTTTTACATAAGGAGTAAATCAATGAGGATTGGCGTTACAGGCATTTATGCATCTGGCAAGGGAACAGTATGTTCCATGTTTGAACAGTTAGGGGCGATAGTAATTGATACCGACATCATTGCCCGTGAAATAGTTAACCCGCCAAGCCCAGTGCTTGATACACTGGTGCATACATTTGGGCATGATATACTCAATACAGATGGAACACTGAACAGAAGATATTTAGCGCAAAAAGTATTCAATGATAAAATGCTTGTTGAGAAGCTTAATTCCATAACCCATCCAGCAATATTGCAGGAAGTTATGCAAAGATCCCATGATAGTAGCAAAATCTATATGATTAATACTCCACTGCTTTTTGAAACAGAATATTATAAACATATGGATAAAAATATTGTGGTTGTTGCCAATACAGATCAGGTGCTCAAGCGTGGAGTAATCCGTGATGGTATCACTGAAGATGAAATCAAAGCACGATTAAATCATCAAATTTCACTTAAAGAAAAGATGAAACTGGCCGATTATATCATAGATAATTCTGGATCATTAGAAAATACTAAAAAGCAGGTTGAAGAATTATGGAAAACTTTGATTTTAATGAAAGGCCAGTAGCCAGGGAAAAAAATGTTTTTCTCCTTCATCTTGATGTTCCCCGCATTATTCTGATCAGTGCTGTACTTATTGGCATAATAGTTACTACATTTCTTTTAGGAATGAATTTCAGTGAAAATAAGGTTGTTTCCCATAATACATTAGTTCCTCCTGAAATTCCAGGGGACACGATAGCACAGCTTGATAAAGGTATTGATTTGGGCAACCAAGTGCAAAATACTGATCTGCCATTAATGGACAATGCCAGTAATAAACTTGATATAGCCCCTAAACCCGATGAACCATCAAAACTGGATATTATTCCCAAAAAAGATATGTCGGACACTTCTATAGCAAAACTGGACGATACTGAAACCACCCAGGTTATCCATGAAAACGTGAAAAAAGTAACACCAGTTAAAAATATATCAAAAAAGAATACCAAAGCCAAAAGCAATGTCAAAAAGAATAAAGTTGTTGAAGTAGCAAAAACTGATGAATCTCATACCAAGAAAGTATCCCAGCGATCATGGTCAATACAGATAGCATCGTATAATACTCTTTCCAAAGCCCAGAAAGAAGTAAAGAGTTTACAGACAATGAAATACGATGCATATGTTGATAAAGCAGATGTCTCTGGTAAAACATACTATCGCGTTAAAATAGGACCTATTCTGAAAGAAGATAAAGCTATAAGTATGCTGCAGGAAATTCAGTCAATTGATAAGTACAAAGAAAGTTACATTGTAAAAGAATAATAGCAAAAAACCCGCTTGTACATAGCGGGTTTTTTATACTATGTTTTGTTTTTACTTATTTTTTTTATTCCTTTTCTTCATAGAGAACCGCAAAATCAGTTACTTCATCATCCTTATCCAGTTGCAATAAAAGAACACCTGCTGCAGTTCTTCCCTGATATGATATTTCTTTTGCTTTTAATCGTATGGTCATCCCTTTTTTAGATGCAATGATAACCTCATCTTCAGGATGCACTGACCGTACACCAACCGCATACCCATTCTTTTCACTTATCTTCAGGTATGCCATTCCTTTCCCGCCTCTACCTTTTGTGGCAAAATGTGAATACTGTGTCTTCTTACCATACCCTCGAGAGGTTACCACACAAAGGTCTGATCCTGGTTTAACAACATCCATGGCAATAATCTGGTCACCTGGTGCAACACGCATACCAATAATACCCGAGGAATTCCTGCCCATTGCCCGCATCTTTGCAATATTTGTTCTCAGCAGAAGGCCATTTCTGGTTGCTATCACCACATCATCCTGCGATTTAACCACCTTAACATCAACAAGCTCATCATCCTTATGCAGATTAATAGCAATGATACCGCCTTTTTTCACATTGCTGAATTCTTCCAGTGCCGTCTTTTTCATAACACCATTGCGAGTGACCATACATAAGAAGTTTTCACTGAAATCATTTACGGAACAAATTGCAGTTATCATTTCTCCCGAAGCAAGGTTTATAATGCCTTTTAATGACTTACCCCGTGTATTTTTTGAAGCTACCGGTATCTCGTAAACCTTCATGCCAAAGATTTTACCTTTGTTAGATAGCAATAACAATGTATCATGTGTTGAGGCGATAGTCATCATGGTAATAAAATCTTCTTTTTTAGAAGAAAGACCAATCACACCTTTACCGCCACGACGTTGCTTTTTAAATGTATCTGCCGATAGTCGCCGTATAAAGCCGTCATTGGTGATGGTGATGACCATATCCTCTTCAGCAATAAGGTCTTCTGCATCAAAGCTTACTGAGGTATCTTCGTAGATAATCTCAGTTCTTCTTGTATCATGGTATTTCTCTTTGATGGCAATAAGTTCATCTTTAATTATTGCAAAAATTCTTTTTTCGCTTTTTAATATAGCTGTCAGCTCATCAATCAATTTTAATAATTCTCTAAGTTCATCAATGACCTTTTTTACTTCCAGGCTTGTCAATCGCTGCAACCGCATGTCAAGAATTGCCTTTGATTGAATTTCTGATAGCTTGAACCGTTTGATGAGACGTTCATTTGCTTCTTCAACGGTTTTTGACCCTCTGATTATTGCAATGACTTCATCAATGTTATCAAGTGCTATCTTCAATCCTTCAAGTATATGGGCTCTTTCTTTTGCTCTGGCTAATTCATACTGTGTACGGCGGGTAACAACAGTTTTCCGGTGGCTGATGTAATGAGTTATCAATCCTTTTAAATCCAGAAGTTTTGGCTGATTGTTTACCAGCGCCAGAAGATTAATGCCAAATGATGTCTGAAGTTGTGTATGTTTATACAGCTGATTGATAATAATATTGGTAACGGCGTCCTTTCTGCAGCCAATAACAATTCTCAAACCATTACGGTCTGATTCATCACGCAGCTCATTAATGCCTTCAATAACTTTATTGTTAACAAGCTCAGCAATTTTTGCAATCAATGCAGCTTTGTTTACCTGATACGGCAATTCAGTTACCACTATTATTGATTTGTTTTTCTGTTCCTCAACATGAAGCCTGGCTCTGACCACAATACTTCCTTTGCCTTTGGCATATGCTTTTATCATCTCTTCTGAAGCAACAATAATACCACCTGTTGGGAAATCAGGGCCTTTTACAAATTTCATCAATTGCTTAACGGTAGCATCAGTGTTATCAATCATGAATACAATAGCATCAATAACTTCTGATAAATTATGGGGTGGGATGTTTGTGGCCATCCCAACAGCTATACCTGAGGAACCATTTACCAGAAGGTTTGGAAACGCAGCCGGCAATACTACCGGTTCCTTGCGTGTTTCATCAAAGTTTGAGATAAAATCTACAGTATCTTTATCAATATCTTTAAGCAGTTCCTGTGCAATGGGAGATAGTCGTGCCTCAGTATAACGGTATGCAGCAGGTGGATCACCATCAATTGAACCAAAGTTACCCTGTCCATCAATTAAAGGTAAACGCATAGAAAAATCCTGTGCCATTCTGACCAGGGTATCATACACAGCCGCATCACCATGGGGGTGATAGTTACCAATTACTTCACCAACTATCTTGGCTGACTTAACATAAGGCCTGTCACTGCGCCATGCCCGCTCATTCATAGCATGAAGTATTCTACGATGAACAGGCTTCAATCCATCCCTGACATCAGGAAGTGCTCTTCCTACAATAACGCTCATTGCATAGTCCAGATATGAGCGTTTCATTGATTCTTCAATTTCAATATTATGAACTCGTTTGTCCTTAGGATTATCCTGTTTTTTTGTCACAGTCTGTTACCTTTATTCAAAGAATAAAATTATATAGTGATAGGAAAATATTTTTATAAATCTAAATTCTCAACCATATGGGCATTCTCTTCTATAAATTTTCTCCGTGGCTCAACAGCATCGCCCATTAAAACAGAAAAGACCTCATCTGCTTCTACCTCATCTTCCAATGTGACCTGCAATAATGTTCTTTTTTCTGGATCCATGGTTGTTTCCCATAGCTGTTCAGGATTCATCTCCCCTAAACCTTTATACCGCTGAATCGTCACTTTGGACTTATCTAAATTCTTAACTATCGCATCTCTTTCTTCATCACTGTATGCATAATACTGTTCTTTACCAGCTTTTATATTATACAGTGGGGGTTGAGCAATATATAAATATCCATTGGCAATAATCTCAGGCATATACCTGAAAAAGAACGTTAATAGCAATGTTCGTATATGAGAACCATCAACGTCAGCATCTGTCATGATAATAATTTTATGGTACCTGCACTTTGTGATATCAAATTCATTTTCACCAATCCCGGTACCCAGTGCAGTAATAATGGTCTTGATTTCATCATTGGAAAGAATCTTGTCCAGACGGGACTTTTCCACATTAAGTATCTTTCCTTTTAAGGGCAAAATTGCCTGAAATTTTCTATCTCTTCCCTGTTTTGCTGAACCACCTGCAGAATCACCCTCAACAAGATACAGCTCACATAGTGCCGGATCACGTTCACTGCAGTCAGCAAGTTTCCCCGGTAGGGAATCATTTTCTAAAGCATTTTTTCTACGGGTTAAATCACGTGCTTTCTTTGCTGCTATGCGCGCACGCGCAGTATCGATACATTTTTCTAAAATTTTGCGTACAATCTGAGGGTTTTCTTCAAAAAACTGGGTAAGATGCTCATTGGTTATAGATTCAACAATTCCTTTAACTTCACTGTTTCCCAGTTTCATTTTTGTCTGCCCCTCAAACTGAGGGTTGGGTATCTTAACGCTTATAATAGCTACTAAACCTTCTCTGACATCATCACCTGATAGCTGGGGAATTTTTTTATCATATCCTTCCCGTTTTAAAAAATCATTTAATACGCGGGTTAATGCAGATTTAAATCCAATGAGATGGGTTCCACCTTCTTTTGTGTGAATGTTATTTGCATAGCAAAATACTGTCTCAGTATATGTATCAATATAATCCAGGGCTATTTCAACATCTATATTACTCCGATTGTCGTGCAGGTAAATAACCTTTTTTGTTATAGAGGTTCTGTTTTCAGTCAAGCTTTGAACAAAAGAAACAATCCCACCTTTATAGTAAAAGGTATGTTCTTTTCCTTTTCCACGCAAATCAGTTAATGTAATTTTAATGCCATTGTTAAGAAATGCCAGTTCCCTCATCCTCTTTGAAAGAGTTTCAAAATGAAACTCTGTTTCTTCAAATATCTGGCTATCAGGTTTAAAAAGTACCAGTGTTCCCGTTTTCTTTGTTTCGCCAATATCCTTAACTTTATCTGTTGGCACCCCTCGCTTATAGCTTTGAAAATAACGCCTACCATCCCTGTACACTTCTACTTCCATATATTCAGACAGTGCATTCACAACAGATATTCCAACACCATGTAAACCACCGGACACCTTATATGCCTGATTGTCAAATTTGCCACCTGAATGTAATTTGGTAAGAACTATCTCCAATGCCGATGTTTTGTACACGGGATGGATATCAACTGGTATACCTCGGCCATTATCTATTACTTCAACTGAATTATCTTTATTAATAGTTACATTTATAGTATCGCAAAATCCGGCCAAAGCTTCATCAATTGAGTTATCAACAACTTCATATACCAGATGATGAAGACCATTGATATCCGTTGAACCTATATACATTGCTGGACGCTTTCGTACTGCATCCAGTCCTTCCAATACCTGAATTTTATCTGCTTTGTAACTTGTCATATCTTCTTACTCCACACTGCATCACTTATTTGCCCATACCGCTTAATAACAGTATATGAACTTACTTTTGTTGTTATAATGCAATTTGTACAAATAGCCATTGTTTTATCTTCTTCCCCAATTTTATTAATAAAACCTGCATTAATTTCAGGGGACTTTACTACTGTTTCACAATTTAAAATTGCAATAAGTTGCTTATCCGAAACACTCTTCCTTTCACCGATATGAATGAACATCGTTTGTTTTCCTGTATGATTTCTTTTTAACAGTACATTTCAGTGAATCAATAGCTGTTGAACCTGAAAATTCAGATAACCTCTTAATAATCAGGGACTGTGATAACGAAATCTCATTTGCATATATAGGGTGATCCACAACAACATATAACACACGGTTAACCATCCTATAAGGATAGCTGTGAGTTGCAATGATATCCCCAACTGCCTTTTGCCATATAGACCGTACATGCTCCAGAATCATATCTTCAGTTAATCCAATCTCCGATGCAACATCTTGTAGTATCTGGCTGCATGCAATAATTCGATTATATCTTTTTTCTTTATATCTAAACTTCATTATTCTGACACTCTGTTATGAACTACCTGTAAATGTTTATAGTTATCCACAAAATTCACATCATTACTACTTGCGCAGGTTATTATAACCTGGTGGTTGCCATCTATAAGTTTTTGCAAAACATTCTTTCTTCTATCATCATCCAGTTCAGACAATACATCATCAAGCAGAACGATAGATTTACTTTTTTTAATATCATATATTAAACTAACCTCAGATAATTTCATTGCAATTGAAGCCAATCGCCTCTGGCCCGTTGATGCATAGGATTTAAACATTGTATTTTCATTTCCATATATTACATATACATCCCTGTGTGGCCCAAGAGTTGTGGTTCCCATTTGTATGTCAATATTTCTTTTTTTGCTTAGTTCGTTTTTCACATCTGTTACATTTTCATTATGCAGTGAAGCATAATATTTAATAGTTAAATCATCATTAAATCCCGAAAGTTCCTTATATAGCGTTTTAAAATATGTATTAAAATGCTCAATATACTGTTTCCGCTTGATTACCAGTGCACTTGCACAATCAGAATACATTGAATCCCAGATGTCAAGCTGTTTTATTATGTCTCTTTTATACGGTATATCTTTCAGTAATCTATTACGATTTTTTAGAATTTTTCTGAATGATGTAAGTAACTCAATATATTCCTTATCTACCTTTGAAATCAGCCTGTCAAAATATCTTCTAATAACATCAGGTGTCCCACTTATTATTACAGTATCATCAGGGAAAAAAGCTACTACATTAATTTTACCATAAAAATCAGATAATTTCTTTATTTCTTTGCCATCTATTTTTACTTTTTTTCCAGATTGTTGATCACTAACTGATGTTCCTATTTCGATTGTTGAAATATCAGCATTTTTCACCTGTACTGATATATAGTATTCATGTTTTCCCCACTGAATGATATCTTTATCGGTGCAATTTCTGAATGATTTTATATGAGAGGCTATATAGATCGCTTCAAGTATATTTGTTTTACCAGAACCATTTGCTCCAGAAATAACATTAATTTCCGGTGAAAAACTGATAGTCTCGTGAACATAATTGCGAAACGTCTTCAGCAACAATCTATCTATAAACATTATTTTTTATTTACGTTACATTGAGCGTATCTGAATTGGCATTATAACAGACTGGAATTTAATATCATCTTCCGGATATATTAGTAATGGACTCATTACACCTGTAACACAAATAACAACTGAAAACGAATTAATCTCTTTTAATAAATCCAGTAAAAATTGCACATTAATCCCTATTGTTATTGGTTCTTTACAATCTGAATCAATTGCCAGTTCCTCCTGTCCTTCACCCTGATCAGGATAGCTTGCTTCTATAAGCAAGGTATTCTGTGAAAATTTTAACAATATTCTCCATGAAGGTTCATTGGTAAAATTTTTTAATCTGTTCAACGCTTCCTTTAATTTTTTAACTTCAATAACTGCCTTTAATAAATAATCTTTAGGTATAACCTGTTTGTAATCAGGAAACTGCCCATCAATAAGGCGTGAAACTATCTCTGTTCTCCCTATTTTTATAAAACATCTGCTATCATCAAAAGCTATAAGGCAAGTACCTTTATCTTCTAAAAGCCGCAAAAGCTCATTAACTGTTTTAAGGGGTAAAATAAAACCATTTTTTATGGTAGAACTTCCGGTAATATCTTTCTTTATCATTGATAACCGCCTTGAATCAGTGGCAACAACTGTCATAGATTTTTCATCTTCTGATACTATATACACACCATTAAATATTGGTTTTACGGTATCATGTGCAGCAGCATGAACAGTTTTGCTTATCATTTCACTGAAAGTCTTTTGCTCTATTTCTATCGCATTCATAAAATTAAAATCAGGTATTGCAGGGTATTCTTCAGCAGAAGATCCTACCAGCACATACTGTCCTTTTACTAGACCCGATTTTGATGAAATAGATACATTGGTATTATTAACATCAAGTATTACTACACCATCTGGAAACTCTTTTAATAGGCTCACTAAACGCTTCCCGCTAATAGTAAAGGAACAATTGCCATCTGAAACAATATCCAGCTGTGTTTTAATTCCTATCTCGTTGTCAGTCCCGGTTATGGTAAGCGTATCACCATCTACATTAAAAAGACACTGTGTAAGTATTGTATTAATACTTTTTGCACTCACAACAGAATCTGCTATTATTGTTGCCTTGACTAACTGTACTTTATCAACTTCAATTCTCATTGTGCACACCACCATTACTATTATTACTAATTTATTATAAACTTATTAAGATAAGTGTTAGTAGTAGTTATATAATTTTTGTGAATAAATATACAAAAGGCTGAAATCTTCAGCGTTTTTAGAAAATGCATTTTGTGAATAATAACAAACGTTTTCATAAAGTATTATAAAAATTTAAACCCTGTAAATGATTTACTCTACATTTTGTTGAAAGATGCAACATTATCAATAATTCTTAACAATTTTTTAACAGGTTATTAACTTCGTAATTCTGATATTAATTCATCGATAACTTCTTTAAAATCGATATCTTCCTCGATTGATTTTTCAATATTATTGATTGCATTAAGTACTGTAGAATGATCCCTATCACCAAATTCTTTTCCAATCTCAATTGTTGTTAATTCGGTTAATCTTCGTGCTAAATACATGGCAATAAAACGTGGCTGAACTACTTTACTCTGCCTATTTTTTGAAATAATATCATCAACACTGATACCAAATTTTGAAGCAACTTTTACCATAATATCCTGAACAGTTATCTTTTTGTTGCTGTCAACGTCAAAGAGGTCCTTGCAATGGTCTTTTGCTAATTGCACAGTAATGGGTTGATTGTAGATAGAGGAAACCATGCTTAATCTGACCAATGCAGCTTCAAGTGCACGAATACTTGATTTTATTCTGCGGGCTATGTAATTACATACTTCGTCTGACAATTCAATTTTAATTTTCTCTGCTTTATTTCGTAATATAGCTTCCCTTGTTTCAAGATTGGGTAGCTGTATATCTACGATCATACCCCATTCAAATCGTGTTCGAAGTCTTTCTTCAAGTGTTGAAAGCTCTTTTGGTGGCCTATCACTGGAAATAACTATCTGCTTTTTGCTGTTATGTAATGTATTGAATGTGTGGAAAAATTCTTCCTGTGTTTGCTCTTTTTTTTCAATAAACTGAATATCATCTATCAACAAAATATCAACATTACGGTACTTAATCTTAAAACTTGAAAGCGTGTTTGCTCTTATAGCCTGAATAAATTCATTTATAAACTGTTCACAGGGTACATACAGTACATTAAGGTATGGTCGCTCCTGAATGATTCTGTGCCCTATTGCCTGCATTAGATGTGTTTTTCCCAGTCCAGTGCCGCCATAAATGAACAATGGATTGTATTGCGTGGCGGGTGCCTTTGAAACGGAGATAGCTGCGGCATGTGCCAATTGATTATTAGGGCCAATAACAAAGTTTTCAAATGTATAATTTGGGTTTAATATAGTGGGAAATTGTAATGTCTCTTTTTTCTCATCGTTGGTAACGGGCAAAGGATCATTCATAACTGGCTCTTTAAAGCCATTGCCTGTAACAAACTCACATACTATCTCTTTACCTGTATGTTCTTTGATGATTGAATGAATCAAAGAGGCATAATGATCAGAAATATGTCGTTTTGCGACATCGTCAGGCACTTTAACAACAAGAATATTTTCATTAAAGGCCACTGGTTCTGTATTTTTAAACCACATATTAAATGATTGCTTATTAATATATGTTTCTACAGAACCCAAAACCTTGTTCCAGATTGTTACTGTTGAATCTGTCATAATAATAACCCATTTAGTTATCAACAATTGTTAATAACTTTGTTGATATCGTAATATACGTTTAGCATGTGGTAAAAAGGTTAGATGCTACAGACTATTAGCGATGATGATTATTTTGAATTGTCTCTATAAAAGCATTATGACTTTTTTTTGCAACCAATTAATCTATAAAAATTATCGCATACACAAAAATTTTTATCATTATGGATAATGTGAGAATAAATACTAAAAATCTGTGTATAATGTGTGGATAAATACCAATATATAGTTGAAAATTATGAATTAATGTGTATTATATGTTAATAAAACAGTGGTAGAGGAAAACAATGGGTGTAATCATTAAAGACATAAAAAAAAATAACAATGAGATTATACGAGTGGAAATTTCGGAATATCAGGGAAAGGAACTCATAAATCTTAGAATATGGTATCAGACAATTGATAATGGTGAGGTTGTCTATAAACCCACACAAAAAGGTGTTGCACTTTCTGTTGATAAATTCAGTGAGTTACAGGAAGCAATAACAAAGATTGCAGAATATCTGCATGATAAAAAGCACGGTACTACACCTCACAATGTATAGTTCCATTACTGTGTAATTTGATAAGGGATTGTATTACCAATTGACGGGCTTTTTTTATCTGCATTTCATCATGAACTATATTTGGATTAAGCACACCATCATAGACATCCAGGATACAGTATTGTGCCCCTTGTGGAAACTTCTGTATACAATCATATACAAGCTTTTTGGGTGTTTGTTTCAATGCAGTAGCAATAGTAAACCACCCACAATCAAACAGTATATAATACATCATCTGAGGATGAATATATTTTTTTAAAAGTTGGTTAAATGGCATTGCGTACAGCTTATTGATATGTGACATGTTTTTTAGGTAAAGCTGGACTATTGTATACTGTGACAGGATTGTGTGGTCATATGTATATTTGTTTTTTAAGTATACAGCTATACTGTTTATTCGCCGTGAAGATAGATACCGGGATAGTTGATTGAAAAGCTTTTCATTATCATTAAAAGCTGTGGCGATAGTTACATCATCGCAATGTGATAAAATCGTATATAGTAATCCAGATTGTTCTATTTCAGAAAACCAGGTTTCAAATGTTTTTTTCTGAAATGTTGATACAATAGCAATATGATGAAGAATGTTGGTAATCTGATCAATAAAATTCCCAAATACAAAAAATGGTTTTGTTCTTAATTTTAAATAAAGAATTTCTTCAAAGGCATATATTCCTTCAATCATGTCTCGTGCTGTTATATGATGTATAGTTTTCCCAACATGAAGAATATCTGATATCAGGTTACTTGAAATATTGTATTTAATTTTTAATGCATGCTGTGGAAATGCCCGTGTTAGCAAATACAGATGGTAAGGAGTGAGTATCTTTTCATTCAATAAAAAGTATATCAATTTTTGGAATTCATTATTTTCCATAGTTTCAAGGATTATTGGCAAAGAGGGGAACAGGTTGTAGGGGTCATTGAAAAATTGTAAAAATTGTGCCTCAATATCATTCAATGAATTGTATGGTGTATAATTGCTAACTTTTACTCTAAATATTGTGAATAATTCTAGAGGCATATATATGGTAAAATAATCATCGACCAGGTGTGGAGTTTTACAGCGAATATATGCACTAAAAAAAATATGTACACTATCATATAGTGTATGTTCAAGTGGTTCATTAAAAGCAAAGGTAGCCTGTAAGTTGTTTTTTGATAATAAACTTAAACGCAATGCAATACTGGAAATGTTTTGTTGAATATAATCTTTTATAACTTTGAAGATATCTTCAGAATCGGTTGTAATGATTACTGGATACTGTTTTGAGGATTGTTTCGTTAATAGTATTTCTGCATAGTATTTCTTTACAATTCTTTTTCCAGCCTGCCATGGTGATAATGCTATCCCTTCGCACACGCCTTCTCTTGAAACAAAATGATCAAGACCATACAATAAACTGTAAAAAAGCAGGTGTGATGCGGTATTATAAAACATTGCTGTAATAGTTAAAATTATGAAAAATCAATGAACATAAAGGCAACATCGTCTTTTCGGTCATGAAGTGGAGAGAAGTGGTCAAGAGTCTGCAAAAGATGCTCACAAAAATCATCAGGTTTTTCATTGTGTTGTTTCAAAAATTTTGCCAATCTTTGTTCACCAAATTCCTCTTTATTATCATTTTTTATTTCAGTTATTCCATCAGTATAGAGTATGCACCTGTCACCTTGTTCAAAATGGATTGTTTTTTGTTCATAAAGTGATTCATCCTGGATACCTAAAAATAGACCATTGGTATCAAGAGCAATAATTTTGTCAGAGCTTCTTCTATAGTATAGCGGGCGTGTGTGTCCTGCATTTGTGAATGAAACTGTTTTTTTCTCAATATCTATAAGCATATAAAATGCTGTAATGTATTGCATATCTAAAAGCAGTCCGCGCATTTCCTCATTAATTTTTGACATTAATTCATGAGTATTTAATATTTCATATGCATAAATACTAAAGGTCATCTTTGCCATGCTCATAACCAGCGCAGCCGGAATACCATGTCCGGTAACGTCAGCTATTAGTACACCAACTTTTGAATCAGAGATTTTGTAGCAATCAAAAAGATCACCACCAATATCTGCAATAGGAAGATATCGTCCGCTGATAGATGGATATGGAACAAATGAAAAATCCTTTGGAATGATAAATTGCTGGAGTCGTTTTGCGTATTCAAGTTCTTTCTGGATGAGCTGATTTTTTTCATATAATTCATCATGGGCGCTTTTTAAACGCAGCAAGGACTGCACTCGTGCTATCAGTTCTTTCTGGTTTAAAGGTTTTAATAAAAAATCATCTGCTCCAATAGTTAATCCCTTAATCTTGGAGTTTAAGTCATCAAGGCCAGTCATAAGGATGACGGGGATAAATTCGTTACCAATATATTGTTTAAATTGTTCCAGAAAACCAAATCCATCCAGATTGGGCATGACAATATCAACTAATATTAAGTCAAACTGTTTTGACTTTAATGCGTTGAGTCCTTCCATGCCATCTGCTGCTTCAAACACATGTATGTTATATGCTGAAAGAGTATTTTTTACAATTGCTCTGTTTAATTTGCTATCATCTATAACCAGTATGTTTTTTGGTATACCAGATGGATGAAAAGGTTGTAAAATCATAGTATCTACCTCTTCACTTTACTTTTGTTGATGCTGAAAAAAGCGCATATTGCTGTTCAATATATGGCCCGGAAGAATATGCAATGTTAATATCTTTTATGATTCTGTATTCTTCATCTTTAAGTATATTTGGAGCATAAAGCGGGAGATTAATCTGATCGCAGAATAATCGTAAACCGTTTATAATTTTTATTCTGTCTTTAAAGTAATGGAGATTGCGTATTATATGTTCAGATAATATAACCAGTGAAAATTCAATAGTAGAAAGTGACTGCAGTAAATTACTCCCAATGTAACAGTTTGAAATAGCAAATTCAACAGGTGAGGTGCTCTTTGAGCTTAATCCCTCATATTGCGGGATGAAAGAGTGTAATTCTATTTCGTCAATAGCTAAAACTATTTTATCCAGTGAAAATCTGGTACACACTTTTTGAAGGGTATTTATCTGTAAAGAAAGGTCTATAGAAGGGACCCAGTTTATGATAAAGGGTAAATGGAATTTGTGAGACGATACAATATTTGCCAATGAAGAAATAAACTGTACGTAATGTTCCTGAGATGTAATTGCGTTTTTTATCATTATATCAAAAAAGTTTTTTGCCGATACCAGCTGCTTGCTGAATACATGACACATTGATCGAGCAAATTCAGTATTATATACTGGTAATAAAAATATATAATCACTGATATCTTTCTTTGAATGAATTGTCTGCCAAAAAGAGGAAATAATTTCTGCTTCATTTGCAAGTGATAGCAGGGGTGAGAAATTGGATTTAATTGACTTTATTTCCTGAAGTATTTTTCTGGCCAGATGTTTATGAAATGGGACAACACCATGTGCATACTGAATTTCAACATGATGATGTATTGATTGCAGTGATATATCCAGTACAAGTTCTTTGCAGAGTTTGGTGAATTCTGAAACATTAGTTTTTAATGATGATGGAAATGGGAAGAGTATTGCTATCTCATAATCATAAAGATCTGAAACAGTTACATATCGTTCGTATGGAAAATGTATCTCGCAAATTTTGGGGATGAGCAGAGAAATATTCTCAATATCATATTCAAAATTTTTATATCCTTGGTACTGGTAAAAATCAACAAGTGGTAACACTTTAATTATTAACACACCTATAGCATCTATTGCTGTTTCAGATGAAAGCAGATTTTCAAGGACAACTGGAATGTAGTGATATCCTGTAACCGGTTCGTGAAGAAATGGGTCAATGAAGATGTTTTTTATTATTTTATTTGTTTTAATATATTCCCAGAATTTATCATTTCGGGACATGATTGGACTGAAAGTATAGACACGGTTTCGCCCATCAGTTTTTGCTGAATATAATGCCTGATCAGCTCGTGACAATAATTCTGATAAATTGGTGCCCATTGAAGGGTATTCTGAAATGCCGGCAGAAAAGCTGACTGAAAATGTCTTATCAGGGATATTTGTTTTAAAATTGATGCTTGAAAACTGGAGTCTGATACGGTCTATAATTTTTTTTGCCTCTGTTGCCTGAACACCAGGGAAAATAACAACAAACTCTTCCCCACCAAATCGTGCAGGTGTATAATTATCTGATTGCAGTGATTTCAGTATATTGGCTAACTGAATCAGGACTATATCTCCGATCGGATGACCATAGGTATCATTAATATTTTTAAAGTGATCAATATCTATAATTGCTATTGAAACACAGCTATGAATATTGCTTTCTATCTCAAATGAAAAGCGACGGAAAAATTCTTTGCGGGTAAAAAGGCCGGTGAGGTCGTCGGTTACTGATAATAGATACAGTTCATCATGCTGTATCAGTTTTGCATGTACCAGGGAATACAACTCCTCATTTTTAAATGGTAAAGGCAGGTATCCATCGGCTCCTGAATCAATAGCTGAAATTCTATCCTGTATTTCATTATTATACCCAAAGACTATGCAGGGAACATAACGTGTTATAGAATTTTTCTTTATAAGGCTGACAAGCTCAAATGCATTGATGTCGGTAATATCGGTACCAATTAAAATTATATGGGGCAATTTATATGAGATAAGGCTTAAAACTTCCATGCCAGTTTTTGTAAGTGTGATAGTATATAAAGAATCTGAAAAAACCTTAGTAATCGCACTGACAGCGTCTTCATCTTTTGAAACAATAAAAATCTGATAATTTTTTTCTATTCTTGTTGTCATTATTCGTTAATATCCCAGTGTTTCATTTAATATTTTTAATGCCTCAACTGCCGCTTCATCAAAATTTTTGTTATGGTATTGTGATTCCTTATATGCATAGTTAATACTACTTGAAGCATTGACTCGATGTAAGCCTTTGTTTTTTGAGTTGTTTAATATTTTTATTACTGCTTCCATGTCACCTCCCTGAGTACCAATGCCTGGGATGAGAAGTGGGATATCTTTTCCGGATTCTTCAAATACTGTGATAATATCATTGAGTTGCTGAGGAAATGTTGCACCTACTACAGCACCAATACCTGGAGCATACCATTCAATAAGTTTTTTTGCAATTAATAAATAAAGCGGTTCATTGTTGACAACAATATCCTGTATTTCTGAAGAGCTTTTATTTGAGGTTTTAACAAGAATGTAGTATCCTTTGTCAGGATAGTTGCTGGTAAATGGCTGTATTGAATCAAATCCTAAAAATGGTGAAAGGGTTACAGCATTTGCATTAAAAAATTCAAAGGCTTCTTTTGCGTAGGCTGTGGCAGTCTTCCCAATGTCACCTCGCTTGACATCAAGAATCACTGGGAGTCCTTCATTCCCAAATAACGTAATGACATCACATAAGGCATGCAAACCTTCAATGCCGTACTGTGCATAAAAAGCGTAATTTGGCTTTACACATGCGGGGTAAATATGGTATTGCAAACATTTGTTAAGTATACTCTCATAGAAGGATACAATAGTATTGCGTATAGAATCCTTTCTAATGGGAATATCTTCAAGTACCGGGTCAAGCCCCATACACACAATGCTTTTATATTTCCGGGAGTTGTATATCAGCGATTCACAATAGTTCATTTACGAAAGCTCCTGTAAATGTTTTGTATAGATTGCATAATTGTCATCATCAAAAAGTACAAAATACACGTCTATTAAAAAGTTTTCTTTTTCCATGAACTCAATGATAGTTGATAACGCTATACTACATGCTTCTTCTTTTGGGTATCCATACACACCGGTAGAAATAGCTGGAAATGCAATTGATGTACAGCCATTGTCCTTTGCAAGTCTCATGCTGTTATAATAGGAATTTTTTAATATAGCAGCCTCATTATGATTTCCCCCACGGTATACTGGGCCAGGTGTATGAATGACATATTTAGCTTTAAGCCTGTAGCCTTTAGTGATTTTGGCTTCTCCGGGTTGAGCACCACCCAATGTCCTGCATTCTTCTAATAGCTGTGGGCCGGCGGCACGGTGTATTGCGCCATCAACACCACCTCCGCCAAGCAATGAAGGATTTGCCGCATTAACTATCGCATCAACTTCCATTTTTGTTATATCACCCTTCTGGATGTGGATATGTTTTAAAATGGTACTTTTATCTACAGCCATTGGTACCCCCACCGTGTAATGCATAAAAAATTTTTTTTACATGGTAAAAAAAGGTATTATTAATTGATAATAGTACTCACACTCTATGTTTAATTCAAGCATATTTATTGAAAATGTTTAAGAGATATATACTACAATGATACGGTATTTTGATATTATTGTTATTGGTGCAGGCCATGCAGGAGCTGAGGCAGCACTGGCATCGGCACGCCGTAGATTTGCAACGTTATTGTTGACAGGCAACCTTGATACTATCTGTCAGATGAGTTGTAACCCTGCCATAGGTGGGCTGGCAAAAGGACATTTAGTGAAAGAGATTGATGCCCTGGGTGGGGAAATGGGTCTTGCAATAGATGAGACAGGTATTCATTATAAGATGCTAAATAAAAGCAAAGGTCCTGCAGTGTGGGCACCTCGTGCTCAGGCAGATAAAAAGCAGTATCAATTACGCATGAAAGAAGTTCTTGAAAAACAGAAGAATTTAACTGTTATTCAGGATATAGTTGATGCAATTATTGTAGAAGGTGGGCAGGTACAGGGTGTTGAAACAATACGCGGACAGCAGCATGTAGCTAAAGCGGTGATTGTATGTACAGGTACATTTTTGAAAGGGCTTATCCATATTGGTAATTATAATGAAAAGGCGGGCAGGTTGGGTGATTTCTCGGCTGAGAAGCTTTCAGATTCACTACGTAGCCTGGGATTTCCTGTTAAGCGGTTAAAGACAGGAACACCTCCCCGGGTAAATGGTAATTCAATAGATTTTGGAAAGTGTGAAGTACAGCATCCTGATCCGGTACCGGTACCATTTTCATATAGAACGCATTCCATTGATCGTCCACAGGTACCCTGTTATATTACCTATACAACTGAAAAAACACATGCAATTATTACCAATAATCTACATCTTTCTCCATTATATTCAGGCAAGATACAGGGGATAGGGCCACGATATTGCCCATCAATTGAGGATAAGGTTGTCCGGTTTTCTTCACGCAACAGGCATCAACTCTTTTTAGAACCAGAAGGTTTGCACACCAATGAGTACTACATTAATGGTTTTTCAAGCTCATTACCTGAAGATGTTCAGTTAGAGATGATAAGAACCATACCGGGGCTGGAAGAAGTGCAGGTTATGCGGCCTGCATATGCTGTTGAATACGATTATGTGCCTCCTGTAGAGTTGTACCACACACTGGAAACAAAAAGAGTCAAAGGCTTATACCATGCAGGGCAAATAAACGGAACATCAGGATATGAAGAAGCTGCTGCACAGGGTATTATTGCCGCAATAAATGCAGGCAATAAGCTGTTAGGGATGCCACCGCTTGTGTTAAAGCGTTCAGAAGCATATACTGGCGTCCTTATAGATGATCTGGTTACTAAAGGTGCAGATGAACCATACAGGATGTTTACTTCACGGGCTGAATACAGGTTGCTCCTGAGGCAGGATAATGCTGATGAACGGTTAATGCGCTATGGATATGAAATTGGCCTGATAGATAAAGAATTATATGAAAAGACAGTGGAAAAGTATAAACGAATTCAGGAGCTCACAGATAGAATTAATACAGTTTCTATTGTTATTGATGATAAGTTACAGGAAATCCTTCATAATAAACAGATTGCAATAGAAGAACGAAGCCAGATACAAGCCGGAAAACTTTTGCGAAGACCAGAAATCAGTCTTGATGATGTGTTGCCATCTATTATACAAAGCGATAGTAGCCTTGTAATGAATGAACAGGAAGCAAAGATTGTTGAGATGAACATAAAGTATGAAGGCTATATAAAGAAGGACCTGGAGCGTATAAAAAAGCTGGAACAGATGGAAAACAAAAAAATACCCGAAACCATCAATTATGATGAAATCATTGGGCTTAAGAATGAAGCACGGGAAAAGCTGAAAAAAATAAGGCCTGAGACCATAGGACAGGCGCTTCGTATTTCAGGCGTTGATCCTTCAGATATATCAATAGTTCTGGTACATCTTGAATCATTACACAGAAAACAATCCGGTTAAGTTGCTAATTTTGTACATATATGGTTTATAATATGATTCCTGAGATTGAATGTTCCACGTGGAACATTATGTCACATTAAAATCCCCTGAATGATAACGAATAAATATAATACTGAAATTATGGCTGTATAAAAAAGGTTATTGAGAAATATTCTACATTGTTATTCTTGCACCTTCCATTGCAAATCGCGATGAGGATTATCAATATCTAATGATTAAAGGATATTTATGCCAGATGTTCTGCTTTGCCTTTACTTCAGTTTACTCACAAATTCATTACATGATGATAGAGTGTCAGTGCAATGTAAATATCAAAATGATTCTGCCAACGCTCGACAAGGTGCTTGCAAACCCGAAAATAAAATTTAATCAAATAGTTGAATAGTATAATATTGTGTGAAGTAATGATTAAAAACATGAGAAAATGATTGGTATAAATATATACTATCTCATAAAAAGCTA
>JARYLT010000030.1 GCA_029907515.1 Spirochaetota bacterium
GAGTCATGAATCTGGGAACTTCATTTATTCGCGAACAAAAAGTTCCTTATTTTGATGATTCACGTTTTTTTAAATATATTGCCTCACCCATAATTGCTCCATCAGGTATAGTTACTTCAGTAGTTAACATTCTTGAAGACATTACAACCCGTATAGTTGCTGAACGTAAAATTGAGAAATTCAGTTTAGCATTAGCAGAAGAAGTTGATAAACAAACAAAAGAATTGAAAGAAAAGCAAAAAAAATTAGAGTTGGTTACCAACACTTTATATCTCATTAAACAGGCAAACACAATAAAGGAAAGCATCCATCATATAACTAAATCACTACATTCATTAGGTGCTAAATTAAGTATTGTGACATTACTCAGTAGTGACGTAAACACACTACAGATTGCAGATGTCTATCCTGATAATCTTCTACACACATTGCAGATTGTTGCACAGGAAAATATTTTAAACATGAAACTCAATTTTAATGATTATGCTACCATACCATTTTTTGCGGTTATTAAAAGTGGCAAAGATATAATAATAGATACTAAAAACGAATTGAAGGAGTTAATTGAGAGAACATTTCCAGAAATTGATAACAATAAAAAAAATTTACTCTTTTCACTATTCCATGATGAAATTATTGCAATCTATCCTATAGGAACAAAACACCGGATTGAAGGCAGTATAGCAATAGCTCTTGATAAAGCATCTAATGAAGATAATAAGGATTTTATCAATATATTACTTAATGCTGCAGCAGTTGAGATCAGTCGCAAGCGTAATCAGGAAGAACTTGTAAAATCAGAACTTAAATATCGTAACTTAGTAGAAAATACTCAGGATATAATAGTTCTATGTACAGCTGAAGGTGAAATTGTATATGGAAATTCTGTCTTTTATAAACTACTTGATTATCCCGAATCTCATAAACCTTCTTTTTTTGATTTTATTGACGAAAGCGAAAAACAGTTATTACAGACAATAATGAAACATTCATTAAGCAGTGGTACAAATCCACAACCTTTTGAGATACAATTATATAATCGTCATGGTAAATATTCATGGTATGAATTGGCAATGAGTTTGGTCCCCCTTGACCATACTATTGGCATTCAGATAGTGGCACGTGATATTGAGCGAAAAAAAAGAATGGAAGCGCATATACAAAATCTTACTGAATTTCAGGAAAAGATTTTACAGAATGAAATGATAGGAATTATAACTGCTGATCTGAACGGTGTAATAACAAGCTGGAATAAAGGTGCTTCAACAATTTTAGGATTTCAACCATTTGAAATTCTGAATACACCTCTGAATCAATTAGTAAATGCTATCGATAACAAACAAATATTACTAAAATCTTCTACTAAAAATCCAGTAATCACTCAGCCTTATGCTGAAATCACAATGTTAAAAAAATCTGGTGAGAAAATAATAACGCTGTGCATGTCATCACTTCTTCATGATGACCATGATATACCATTTGCCCATCTTTACTTTTTTATCGATATAAGCGAGAAAAAACGACTTGAGGCAGAGTCGCTTGAACTCAATCAACGGTTACAGCATGCTCAGATAGTAACTATCGTTTCTCTGGCAAAATTGGCAGAATACCGCAATAAAGAAACGGGAATGCATTTAGAACGTATTATGCGATATGTAGAAATACTTGCATATGAGCTATCGCAACATCCCGAATATCAGAATTACATTACTCAGGAATATATTCGTGACCTGGTAAATTCATGTTTGCTTCATGATATTGGTAAAGTTGGTGTTCCTGATCATATTCTGCTTAAACCCGGAAAACTTACTGAGTATGAATTTGAAATTATGAAGCAACACACCATTATTGGTGCTGAAACCATAGCTGAAGCAGAACGAAAGGTTGCAGGGCGTTCATATCTTAATTTAGGAAAGGAAATTGCATGTTATCATCATGAGCGGTGGGATGGTTCAGGATATCCAAAAGGATTAAAAGGGCACGAAATACCATTGTCAGCGCGTATTGTTGCTATTGCAGATGTATATGATGCACTTGTTTCGGAAAGACCATATAAACGGGCTTACCCTCATGAAAAAGCTGTTAAGATAATCGCAGATAAAGCTGGCATATATTTTGACCCTGTGGTTGTCACAGCTTTTTTAAAGAATCATAACAAATTCTTTGAAATAAAGGAATCTTTATCATAGAAATAATATTACACTTTTTTCAATTCCCCTTTTATTCCATTATTAATATGTATTATTCCATACATCCCGCTTTGCGCTGCACCAGGATTAAACATATAAGGATTTACATTATCATTCATTGCTCTGTGGGTATGCCCAAAACATGCAATATCACATCCCAATCGTTTTGCTTCTGACCATACTCCAGTAATATCATGATGAGCGCCAAATAAATCTCCATGAGTAATAAAAAATGTATATCCATGTATATGTTCAACAAGAGCTGTCTTTCCATTAATACCCCGTGCCCTGTCAATATTGCCACATACTGTAATGACAGCCACTCCATCGGGTATAACTACATGGATCAAATCATTTATACCATCACCACAATGAATCAGGTAATCAAATGATTTCGCTGATTCAACGATATTCTTTATTTTCTGAATGTTTTCATGTGAATCAGACAGTACCAGGATTTTCATAACTTGTCCCATAAAAAATACTTGCTTTATTTATCACTTAAACGTTCACAGTCTAATAATTATCGCTATAGAATATACGTGTTTTACATTAATAGCTTTATTTCAACAATAATTTTTTACCTGAAATTGCTCATTCACTCTCCTGCTGCCAGAGGTATCAGGAGGATGTGCTTCATTATTTGTACAATAATTTTTAAAATAGTTGCTAATAAAAGATCCACTTTCATACTTTTACACGCTATATTATAGTTATATTATTATATTTGTTGGTGCAAAAAGAATTCGAAAGGTTGCATGTATATGAAACAGTCGTTAATACGAAATTTCTCCATCATTGCCCATATTGATCATGGAAAGTCAACACTGGCTGACCGTATCATTGAGCGGTGTAATGCCATTGATCCACGCAATCATGTTGACCAGCTTCTTGACGATATGGACATCGAACGTGAACGCGGAATCACAATAAAAGCAAATGTTATTACCCTTAACTATCCCTCAAAAGATGGGAATATTTATACATTCAATCTCATAGATACACCCGGACATGTGGATTTTACCTATGAGGTTTCACGTGCACTTGCAGCATGTGAAGGTGTACTGCTTCTTGTTGATGCCACTCAGGGTGTTGAAGCACAAACAATAGCCAATATGTATCTTGCCCTTGAAAACGACCTTACCATAGTACCTGTTATTAATAAAATTGATATGCCCAATGCTGATATCCCCCGAACCAAAGAAAGTATTAAAAAGAGCCTGGGACTTGATCCTGAAACAGCTATTTGTGTTTCAGCACGTGAAGGCACTGGAATAGATGATCTTTTAGAAAAAATTGTAGAAAGAATTCCTCCTCCACAGGGCAATCCCGATGGGCCACTTAAAGCATTAATTTTCGATTCATATTTTGATCAGTATGTTGGCGTTGTTACAAAAGTAAGAATATTTGATGGTACCGTAAAAGAAGATGATATCATAATGCTTTTCTCAAATCAAAAACAATATGAAGTAACCGAAGTTGGTCATTTCAGATTAAAAAGAGAAAAGCGCTCGCAGCTTACTGCCGGTGAGGTTGGCTATATTACTGCAGGTATAAAACAACTTACCGATACCCGAACCGGAGATACCATAACATCTGCACAAAATCCTGTAGCTGAACCAATTCTTGGATTCAGAGAAGCAAAGCCTATGGTATTTTCAGGCCTTTATCCATCAATCAGTGACGACTATGATGATTTAAAAGAAGCACTGTACAAATTAAAATTAAATGATGCGGCATTATTCTTTGAACCCGATAACTCGTATGCACTTGGCTTTGGATTCAGGTGTGGTTATTTAGGCCTTTTACATATGGAAATTGTCCAGGAAAGGCTGGAGCGTGAATTTGGGCTGGCGCTTATTACAACCGCACCTACGGTTGAATACAGGGTCATATTGACCAGTGGAACAACCGTCATGATTGATAACCCTGTAAAGATGCCTGACCCTTCTCAGATTGAACGCATTGAAGAACCATTTGTAGATGCAACCATTATAACGCCGTCAGAATACATAGGCAATATAATGGCACTGGTCAGTGAATGCCGTGGTATCCACAAAAGAATGGAATACATTGATCAAACTCGCGTACAGTTGACCTATGAAATACCATTAGCTGAAATAATGTTTAATTTTTACGATAAACTTAAATCATGTACCCGTGGCTATGCATCATTTGATTATGAACTCACCGATTACAGGGCTTCAGATATTGTCAAAGTAGATATTCTGGTCAATGAAGAACCGGTTGATGCCCTATCATTTATGGTGCATAAGGATAAGGCATATAAACGTGGACGTGAAATTATTGAAAAACTAAAAGATATTATTCCACGCCAGCAATTCAAAATTCCACTTCAGGCGGCGATAGGCTCTCGCATCATTGCCCGTGAAAATATATCCCCACTGCGTAAAAATGTAACCGCAAAATGCTACGGCGGAGATATTACCCGTAAACGTAAGCTACTGGAAAAGCAGAAGGAAGGGAAGAAGCGCCTGAAGCAGATTGGTTCTGTGGAAATTCCACAGGAAGCATTCCTTACAATCTTAAAGATCGATTAAAAACTACATAATCCCACTGCTAATGGCAGCAGGATTAAACAGTATTATGCCCAGGTAATCATCCGCGATTCATATTTACGTGGCATGTCAGCATGTAATGGGATAACCCTCACAGTGAATCCAAACTGACCTGATTTAAGGCAAAGCATGCGCCCTTCGTATGTATATTTACCATTTCCCAGATCTTCAACCATGAGCATAGGCAATGCAGCACCTTCTTCGATCTCACCTTTTTGATTTAAATTTCCAAAATATAATTCAACCTGCACATCAGCTGGTTTTAATTCACCTAAGTTGATAACAGCTTTTGCTTTCAATTGAGAACCAACTATTATTTCTTTTTTGCTTTCGTGAGAAATAGAATCAACAGTAACCTGCTGCCATTTCTGCCGTATATTAAGTTTCCACTTTGCAAGTTCACGTGAAGCTTTAAAGTTATCTTTACTGAACTTGACGTAAGTATCATAGGCAGTAAGGTAATACATTTCAGTATATTCTTTCACCATCCTGTTAGTATTAAACTGGGGTAAAATTGTCTTCATGGATTCTTTAATTTTTCGAACCCACTCACGTGGTATTCCATCTGCACCTCTTGTATAAAATTGTGGAATAACTTCCTGTTCAAGTATGTTGTACAATGACAGGCTTTCTACTTCATCCTGATATTCGGGATCCTGATATTCCTCACCCTTGCCAATTGCCCAGCCATTATTCCCATTGAATGCCTCTGGCCACCAACCATCAAGTATGCTTATATTGAGTGCACCATTGGGGACAACCTTCATGCCGCTGGTACCTGATGCTTCCTGAGGACGTATAGGTGTGTTTAACCACACATCCACTCCCTGAACAAGATACCGTGCAATGTTAATATCATAATCTTCCAGGAACACTATTTTGCTTCTGAATCGGTCATCTCGGCCTAAATGGATAACCCGTTTAATCAATTCCTTGCCCATATTATCGCGCGGATGAGCTTTCCCGGCAAAGATAATCTGAACAGGCCTTTCTTTATCAAGGAGTATGCGTTCCAGTCGTTGCATATCTTTTAATATTAATGTTGCTCTCTTGTATGTTGCAAAACGCCGTGCAAAACCTATTGTAAGAGCTTCCGAATCAAGAACTGAATCTGCTTTTTCAACTTCAGCGCGAGGAGCACCACGAGCGATAAGCTGTTCTCGTAATTTTTTTCGTGCAAATGCAACTACCCTCTCCCGTAAGCGCTCACGGCAACGCCATAATTCAGAATCAGGAATTGTATCAATATTTTTCCATATAGTTTTATCAACAGGATTGTCAATCCACCGTGGTCCCAGATAACGGTTGAGTAAACGCATCATTTCATCTGATGTCCATGACAATATCTGCACGCCATTAGTTACATGATGGATGGGGACTTCGTTCACGGGTAATCCCGGCCAGATATTACTCCACATTTTTCGTGAAACTGATCCATGCAACTTTGATACTCCATTACAATGTGCAGCAGTTTTTATTGCCAGCACCGTCATACAGAATGTTTCCAGCTTATCCTGTGGGTTTTCTCTTCCCAAACCTAAAAACTCTTCACGCGATACACCCAACTTCTGGTAATAGTGAGACAAATACTTATCAATCAACTCAGGCGAAAATCTGTCATTTCCAGCAGGTACGGGTGTATGTGTAGTAAAAACAGTACCAGCAGTAACAAACTCCAGCGCTTCGTTAAAACTCATTTTGTGGGTAACCATTGCATCATAGATGCGTTCTATACTCAGGAATGCCGAATGCCCTTCATTCATATGGTACACTGATATATTCTTACCCAGAGCTTTGAGCATTCTATATCCGCCAATCCCAAGAAGCATTTCCTGTTTTATGCGCATTTCAACATCGCCACCATAGAGTTGATCAGTAATGGTACGATCCTCAATACTGTTTTCAGAAATATTGGTGTCCAGCAGGTACAAGCGTATGCGCCCAATAATGCATTCCCATACCTGAGCATACACATTTCTACCTGGGAATTCAACATCAATGATTAATGGTTTATCATCCTTCATAACCAGCTGCAAAGGAAGGTTATGAAAATCAGTTTCCGGATAACGTTCCTGCTGCCAGCCATCGATATTCAAATACTGATGGAAATATCCCAACCTGTATAAAAGGCCAACAGCAAAAAACGGCAACCCCAATTCACTTGCTGACTTTATATGATCTCCTGCAAGAACACCCAGACCACCAGAATAAATGGGCAGACATTCATGAATACCAAACTCCGCACTGAAATAGGCAATCTGCATGTCTTTATATGTTGGATATGCTTCTTCAAACCATGATTTTTTTGTCAGGTGCCATTCCAATTCTTCTGAAACACGCTTTAAATGAGCCATAAAACTTTCTGAATCAGCCGCTTCATCTAATTCAGATTGTGAAAGCATACCTAATAGAGCAACGGGATTATGATTTGACTCGCGCCATAATTCTACATTAAGGCGGCGGAATAATTCAATTGCTTCAAAGTTCCATACCCACCACATATTATATGCAATTGTTTTCAATGGCTTAAGGTTATCAGGCAAATATGGATAAACTCTGAACGTCTGTATTGTGCTCATATCCCCTCACATTCTGAAAAGTTTTTTCTTATAGTACAGTGCATCATATCGCAAGTCAAGATTTTAATCATTATAATTACAAGATTTTTGCCATGAACTATCGCATAAATTTTTTAAATAAAAAAATAATGATATACTATTTATGCGATAGTTACTGTTAAAATTATTAGTACAAATGTCTATTCCATCAAAAAGGCTTTATTATGGATTATACAATAGTGATGTATCAGTACCCTCTGGGAACGTATTTAACTCATAATACAGTCAACAAACTCCGTAACATAAAACCTCACTTTCTATGTTTCCCGGAATATTTTTTTGTGAATAAAAAATTGGGCAATCATGTACAAACACCGCATAACCAGTCTTTGCAGTTAAAACGCATGCAGGTACTATCAAAAGAATTAGATACTGTTGTCATTGGTGGTACCATGCCCGAACTTAATGGCAATTATTTGCACAATACTACTTTTGTTTTCCATAATGGAACGATGTTAGGTTTTTACCGCAAACAGAATCTGTTTTTTGCTGAAGAAGGCAAGATTACACCTGGAAACAGCCATGTCATTTTCACTGCGTATGGCATACGTTTCAGTGTTTTGATCTGTGCTGATGTTTTTAAGGATGAAAATTTTATAGCCCTGAAAGAATTAGGTGCACAAATTATCTTTATACCAACATTTTCACTTATGCGTAATGAAACTGTTGAGGAAAAATTTAAACGCGATCAGGATATTTTTGTTAGAGGTGCACAATTAGCCAATGCAATTCTGGTTAAAGTATGCGGCGTTAAATCTGATTATAAAAATTTTTTGCAAGCACGAAGCCTCATTGCATCACCCGATGGCATACTCTACAGGGTCGAACCTGATCAGGAAGACAAGGCAATGCTTATCGTGAACACTGTGAGTTTATAATGTGTGATGATGCTTTTACCGATGATACAATAAATCTATGCTTACGATAAGCTTTAATTATTCAAACACTTTTTCAATTATCATAAAAAAGCCAATTATTGCCATAAACCATATGACAAGAACTATCGCCTTAAACCATGTATTTTTGGGTAAAGTTTTACCAGTATAGCCGCTATCACTGATATATTCTGAATCAGTAAAGAATGAGAATATAAAAGGTAAAAGTACTGCAGCAAAAAAACCTGTTGCATTCCACCACATCCATGATACTGATGGTAAAAACAACCATATATATACATTAACCAGAATGCCTGTTGCAAACCCTCCTGTAACTGCAAGCTGGTGAATTTTTTTTCTGGTTAACATCCCAATAATAAAGACTGCACAGATTGGCCCATATAACAGTGACCCAATTTTATTTACCAGTTCCACAACAGTTTCACTGCTTCCAGCAAAAATAATGGCAAATAATGTTGTAATCACACCCCAGAATACAGTTAATAAGCGTGATAACAATAGTTTTGTTTTATCATGTATGGATTCTACTTTTTCATAGGCTATTTTCAGTGCATCATTATAGGTAATTGCGCTTAAGGAATTTATTGCTGAATCCATGCTTGACATTGATGCAGCTAAAATTCCTGAAATCACTACACCTTTTAGCCCAGCAGGAATATAGTGTTTAATAAATGTGGGTATCAACATGTCAGGCTGCTGATTGGTTAACAAAGAGCGTAACGTATTATCTACAGATAATAGCAGTAATAGTAAAATTCCTAAAAAAGAATACAACATAACAATGACAAATCGAACTATAGTATTTATAATAATGGCCTTTTGTGCAGCATCAGTGTTTTCACATGAAAGGAAACGCTGCGCCTGGCTCTGATCAAACCCATAATATGATATATATAAAAAGAAACCGCCGCATAACATTGGTGCCAACGAAAACGTATTACCGTCCTGTATCCCGAATGAAGCATAATTAAATATTTTTATCCGATGATAATCAATAGTAAAAGAGGTATGGCCATCAATACCATAAATAATTATTCCACAAAATAAAACTGTACTGAACAGTAGTACTGCAAGTTGCATAACATCAGTATAAATATCAGCTAAAATTCCTCCAATAGACGTGTATAGTAGTGATATTAATGAAATACTTATAATAGAAATATACACATCAATACCAATCAATACACTTACCACGTATGACGTTGCAACAATTGCTACACCCGTAGCCAATGACCTGCTGAGTAAAAAAACCAGTGCTAAAATAACACGTGTATGCTTGCCAAACCGCTTTTCCAACCATTCATAGATTGAAAAGCCCTGATATGACCTGAAGGCAGGAACAACAAAAAGAATGAGGAACATCATTGATAACGGGAGGGCTAATTCATACTGCAACCACGTTAGCCCTCCATTATGTTTGATAGCTATAAAAGCAGGTACTCCAATCAGGCTTATAGCGCTTACCTGATTTGCTGCAAGTGATAACCCAGTTAACCAGGCTGATGCTTTCTGGGAAGCTATATAATAATCAGCCTGATTTTTTTGTTTTTTTCCAATTACGTACCCTATGCCAATGACACAAATGCTGTATAAAACAACAATAATCCAATCAATGGCAGTCATGGGTTATTAATACAGAATCCCCTCTAATTTTGTACGTATAAATTGTGGCAAAGCAAATGCTCCCTTGTGAATATCAGGATTATAATATCTGAGTTGCTTTACAAGCGCTTTTGCTTTTTCTTCTTTGAAATCATTTATTGGATGGTATTTCTTTGAACAGAAAGAGAAACCAATCATGCCACTTGGATATGTAGGCACCATGGTATAATAATATGAAGGGACTTTGAAAAACTTTTTATTATATTGTGCAAGCGTTACAATAACATTTGGGTGATAAAATATTGATTCTGACTGGGTCGATGCTATCCCATCATCATCCAGGCATTCACTTAAATTTTTATAAAATTCTTCTGAAAACAATACTGCAGCAGGCCCAATGGGATCAGATGAGTCTACAAGGATTACATCGTACGCTTTCTTCCTTTCTGCAATAAACTTTGCACCATCTTCAGTATATATTGTCACACGGGGATCATCAAATGAACATGATAAGGCAGGCATGTATTCACGGCAAAGACGTATTACATCACCATCTATCTCACAAATATCAGCTTTTTCTACTTCTTTGTGTTTTAACACTTCACGCAGAGTACCACCATCACCTCCACCAATAACAAGAACCCGCCTGGGATTTGGATGAACGCACATGGGAACATGTACCAGCATCTCATGATATCCCATTTCATCAACTTCGGTGGTCATAAATACGCCATCCAGTACAAGCATTTTCCCAAATGCTTTTGTATCATATATTTCAATTCTCTGGAACTTTGAATCATAAGTTGCAAGTTTATCAGCTACTTTAAGTTTCATGGTCCTTCCATGTTCCATTTCATACAATTCTTCAATCCATATGCTTGATTCAAAGGGCATGTCATACCTCCTGAATGTATACTTGTGATAGAATTAAACTATTACGTAGATAAATAACTGGTAGGTTTATAAAAATTAAGGGGACAGGTATTCCCTACCGTCCCCTCAATCACTGATTACTTTCTCAATGCGACATTAAGAGTATAGTCGCTACCCTTGAAGTAGCTCAGCGAGAATTGGGCAGCAACCTCTGGGTCATAATATTTGCAGCTGAATATATCAATATAAGCAGTATTTGTCAGATTTGCAAAGTGACCTGATATCATTGAAGTTTCAATGAGCTGCACCATTGAATAACCAGCTACACGCTCATCCTCACCAAAATTGACAACCTGTGTTTCCCCAAATCGCTTCATTTCAATGAGATCGCACAACTGAATCGCATACTGTCGTATCATCTCTGCATCGCGGATGATGTCCGGATCACAATTATGAATATCAACGCTGCAATATAATCCCCATGCACCCAGCTTTTCAAACTGGTCTATGGTCGGAATTGTTTTAAGTATGTCGTTAGTCAATGTAGTTAACATTTTCCACCTCCCGAATTACTGGCACATTTTTAACCTGGCTACCGTTTAGCACTCCTCTTCGCATTTCATACAGAACACATCGCTCTGCTTCCAGCTGTTCAGTGATATAATCGATAGCTACCCTGTAATTATGATCTCCGCAGGTGAAGACGTCAACCGCTGCATACCCATATTCCGGCCATGTATGGATTGTGATATGCGACTCGGCTATGACGATTACTCCGCTAATACCGTATGGAGAAAACTTGTGAAAGAATGGTTGGATGATAGTGGCTTTAGAGAGTTCGGCTGCGGCCGTTAACACCTCCTCAACCTTTTTTAAATTGTTGATGTGAAACTCGTTGCAGTTGAAGAGTTCCGCAATAATGTGTGTACCTAAACCCTCCATGGGCAACCACCTCATTTTATAAAATCACCTACACTACGGTGAGTGTATGCATTAAGAATGGTTTTTAAGGTTAACTTAAATTCGCCACCCTGGGGATTGTAATTCCTTTGGGTTTTTTGCGCTTTTACATAATCAAAATGCTAAAACCACTTACTGGTTTTAGCCCTTAAATAATATCACCCCCTCTGCTCAAAGAGAACATTGACAGTATTATACCACATTACAAAATTTCAACAATAATATTTATAAATTTAAAAAATTTTTTAAAAATTTCGATAATAGATTTTTAAAAATTTTTACGTGTAAAATAATACATCAGCATTTCCTCAATGCTGCAAGTGCTGAGGATAGTAGAAAATCATATCTTCAAAAATCAAGAAATAAAATTGAAACTATTTCATATCTCTCAAAAATTTTGTAGTTTATCAATCTATCACTATAACAATATACAACCAATACAATATAAATAACTTTTTCCAAATAACTTACTTCCTGATTTTTTTGCCAAAATACAAAAGACAATCAATAAAGAATTTGAAAAATGATTGACTACAATGTATATTATAAATAGATTGTCACTTCATTAAAACGATCGCGCGGTGGAGCAGCTGGTAGCTCGTTGGGCTCATAACCCAAAGGTCGCAGGTTCAAATCCTGCCCGCGCTACCAAGGCGGAGTAGCTCAGTTGGTTAGAGCACACGGCTCATATCCGTGGTGTGGGGGGTTCGAGTCCCTCCTCCGCTAATCACTTTTTATAATATTTCCTGCAATCATCGCATAAACCATGCGATGTTTTTTTATTGGCATACCTATTAAAATATTCTTCAAGTGCTACCCACCTGCCTTCTACATAAATTTTATTACAACCTGCACATATTCGTACGTATGATTCAAGATTCCTTAATCTTATTAATAATCTTATGGTATGATACACCAGAAAACCGAATATTGCAGTAAAAATAAATGTTTCAATAAGACTTTCTTCATAATTCACGGGAGTAGGTTCAGCATTTAAAAGCAGGTGTGGTAAATCAAAAATTTCTTCTGCCCAAATGAACACTATGATGAGAAGAAAAACAACTATTTCAATAACGATAATTTTTCGAATTGTATCCTTTGGCTTCATAGATTCCTCAAACTGTGAATATCTTCATTAAAATGATTAAATTCCCACCGTACAATTAACTATTCGTGACTGCAAAGATTGGCAATTAAATCCAGAGTATAAATAAAGTATAATTTAGAACAAAGTAATTAGATCACTTCAGTATGCGTTGCAATAATGGTTTTGTCAATGAAATAGCTGATTCGGGACATATTTCCATACAACAGTAACATCGTATACACACTGAATAATCATACCATGGCACTTTACCATCTTTTGATGTGCTGATTGCCTTTACCGGACATATCTGCTTGCACTGATAACATAGCGTACATTTTTCAGGATCAGGTAGAGGTTTGGCAACAAGCAGGTTTTTTAATATTCTATTTATTATTGGAATTCCAAGAATTTTTGTTGAACCTGCTTCTTTTGGAGTAATACTTATGCGACCGGAAATCTCTGAATCTTTGATAATATCAATGTTCTGTGGTATGCTACACAGCCCTCTTTTAAAACCCATGATAATAGTTGGGATATTGTCTATGGAAAAACCAGCAAGCTGTGACAGAGCATAATCAACTGCAATTGCATTATACGACACGCCAATTACCCCAAGGAATGCAGGCCTCCCACTTGGACCCGGTCCATCACCTTCCATCATAGTGATTGCATCAACAATATGAACAATAGTTTTTGGAACTGCATTGTCGGTACAATAAGCCTGGTATAAATCTAAAAGCATATGGGCAAACTCATCTTTAGTTTTTGCTTTAATATGCCATTGCGATTTTTTCATTCCATGAATGGTGCCAAACAAATTCTTTACAGCACATGTTATATGAGTCAGTGCATGTGTTTTAAACTTTGGAATATTAATGAGTATATCACATTCTGTTAAAATTTTTGGTACTTCAAACCGCTTAAAATGATGGGCAGCATCATTATGAATTACTATATAATCTGATGTATCGGCAACCAGCACATCTTCTTCGGTTACTATCGCATCATATCCTGTCTTTTTCATAACTCTTTGTAATGAATGAACTGCAGGAGATTCAACAAGAACTGGTATTCCGCCATGTTGTTTTACAATTTGAACTATTGCCTTAAAAAATACAGGATGCGTAATAACTGCAGATTCAGGTGATGCTGATGTTAATAAATTAGGTTTTAGTGCGACTTTTGCATTATACAATTTTGAAAAATCAAACGACAACTTGTTTAATGCCGCAATAACCTTCGTTTTGATAGCTTCAACGTCATAATGGCTGCATTCATTTACTATTACTTTCATACCGTAACTCTTGATAATACTATTGATAAATTATTATAACGTCATTCAGATTTTATTTCAACATTTGTTGCCTGCATTATTACTATTTTCTGGCCAACGATATTGGTAATGATACCCTCAACAGTTACTATCGCCCCATTATCTAATGCCTGTACGTTAAAGGGCGCAAATACTTCTACTATGCCATCAAATCTGTTTTCGGAATAATTAATCAGTAACTGAAAGCTTATGCCATCCTTTTTTTTATAATTTGCTACCTTACCCTGCCATTTTACATTTATGCCTTTATATAAATATGGTTTCTGGATGACATCCCTGTAAGAAAATTTTGCCACCGTACGCTCCCTGTTGCGGTGTATAAAATCTTTTAAAAATGCAACTCGCTCTTTAACTCTGAAATTTGCATTGCTGGCATCAATCTTGTTCAACAATATCATGGCATCATTTTCTTTGCCTTCCTTGATCAGCCACTTTGCCTGATTGAAATCCTGAATACATGCTTCATTTGAAGCATAAAATTCAGGTGTGCGCACTTTTTGGATTTTATCAATGATATCATAATGCATGCCATCAAGTGATATCTGTGACAAATCTTCACCTGTTTGAAGTGCTGGATGAAAAAATAACAGTTCAATTTTTTCCTGTATGAGTTTTGCAAGAGGTGAAGGGAAAAATATAATCCCTGTAATAAGCAACACAATAATGATCACTATTAAAGCTACAGTTTTGTAGTGTATAGTAGGCCGACTTGCTCTGAATGAAACTGTCTTGATTGTTCTTGGTGCTTTAACCTTGATAAAATCCCTTAACTTAGCTTTTTTTTGAAATTGTTCAAAATCAGCAGATTCCTGTATTTTTGCTATAATTTTTGTTATTTGTTTATTTCCTGGGGAAATTTTTAATATATCAATGTATCCTGTACAGGCCTCATCTTTTGATTTAGCAGATTTTAACATAAGAAATGCCTGTATTTCCAGAAGAGGAAGATACGCTGGATATTGCCGTAGTGCCTTGCGTAAAGCAGCCTCAGCCTGCATGAGTTTATCTGTAAATAAGTACGACAAAATCAATAAAAAATAATCATAGGGGTTATTTGAAATAGTGATATTTTTTTCTAATAACTGAATAACTACTACATATGAACCTTTTTTAAATGCTTTATAAGCTTCTTTTGTTATTATTTCAGATTTCACATTGTAAATCTTTTAATTTTAAATTTTAATTCAGGTGACTATGGGGTTGTTCCAAAAGTCGTTTCAATATAAATTTCGCAACGCTCATTGAGTAATTTTGCCAGATTTTATGGCAAAATTGTATCGAAATGAGCGAGTATTACGATATAATGTTTGCAAAATTTACTCAACGACCTCTTTTGGGACAGCCCCATAATCTGACTTACAATAATTTTCTTAAAAGTAGTACTAACTTTTTATAGTTTTATTATTCAACTATTTTTTTACCCGTTCCACATACTCACCTGTTCGTGTGTCAACTTTTATTACATCACCTTCATTGACGAATATTGGGACCTGAACAGTAGCACCAGTTTCAACAGTGACTGGTTTTAAAACATTAGTGGCAGTATCACCCTTTACCCCTGGTTCAGCATAGGTTACTTTCAATACTACAAATATTGGGGGCTCTATAGATAATATTTCCTCATCATGCATGGTTGCTTCAACACTATCGCCCTCTTTTATGTAATTGAGTAAATTTGATGCTTTTTTCTTGTCAACATGTATCTGATCATAACTTTCTGTATCCATAAAAACCAGGGAATCACCCTCATCATAAAGATACTGCAATGTCTTCTTTTCAACCCGAACATCTTCAACCTTTTCGCCACCTTTAAACTTTTTATCTACAATGACACCCTTTGTAAGTGATTTTAATTTTGTCTGAACAAACGCACCACCACGACCTAATTTTACATGCTGGTACTCAACAACCGAATACAGGTCACCATCAACCTTAATAACTGTGCCCGTCCGCAAGTCATTACTTGTTATCATGTGGAATACTCCTTGGAAAATATAATTCTATAAGATAATTAGTTCTTTTGTGCTTTTTGTTAAAACCTCATGCCCAGAAGAAGTTACCAGTACCATATCTTCAATTCTTACGCCTGCTTTTTTGGGTATATATATGCCAGGTTCAATAGTAATAACCATACCCTTTTTTAATACCATAGCTCCATTCTGTTTTACAGCAGGTAATTCATGAACATCCAGTCCAACGCCATGGCCCAGCGAATGGCCAAATAAATCACCATATCCATTAGCAGCTATAAAATCCCTTGCAATACTGTCAAGTTTATTTGTGGTCAATCCTGCTTTTACTGCATCAACAGCTCTCTTTTGAGCCTCTTTAACTATAGAATAAATTGTGTTGACACTATCAGGAATATTTTTAATAAAAACTGTACGCGTTATGTCAGAACAATACCCCTTGAAAATGCATCCCATGTCAATAAGCACCGGTTCGCCTGCTTTAATCTTTTTAATGCCCGTTTTGTAATGGGGCATTGATGATCCTGCTCCTGATGCAACAATGGTATCAAATGAAGTTCCCTGGCATCCATGTTTTTTATAAAAATATTCTATTTCAATAGCAATGTCCCATTCAGTAACACCTGGTTTAATAATCTTGAGTAAATGGTTAAAACATGCATCCGTTATCTGGGCTGCTTTCTTGATAGTTTCAATTTCATCATCATCTTTGATAATACGCAACTCATTAATAACATCCCCGCCATAATTAAATGCTATTCCTTTACATTCATTTTTTAACATCTTATACTGCGATAGTGTAATTGAATGCTCCTCAAGAAATATTTTTTTTATTTTTTTCTCTTTAAGCAATGATTTTAATGATGTGAAAAAATCCTTTTGCTGTAATACAAAACGAACAATATCAGGTAATATCATCAAAGCATATTCTTCATAGCGAGAATCAGAAATAAAAACTGTCTCATCTTCAAAAAATATAAGATACCCATAACTTCCTTCAAATCCTGTGCAATATTTAATATTAATTAAGCTTGCAACCAGGTATGGGAATTGTTTTTTTTCTGACAAATGCTTTTGTATTTTTTTTATTCTTGTGCGATAGTTCATAGGATTAGAATCACTTTGAGTATTTTTCCAGATAATGTATCAAAGCCTGCAGTGCTATTATATATGAGTAATACCCAAACCCACAGATCTGACCAATACATACAGGTGCAATGTACGAATGTCTTCTGAAGCGTTCTCGAGAATGTATATTGGAAAGGTGAACTTCAATACAGGGCAGCCCTGATGAAACTAAGCAGTCACGGATAGCTATTGAAGTATGCGTATATGCACCGGCATTGATAATAATGCCATCGCAATTTCTATTTTTCTGAATATAATCTATAATTTCACCTTCGCTGTTAGACTGAAAGCAACGTACTTCACAATTCTTGCTCTTTGCAAATTCACATATCCTGTTATTAATTTCTTCCAGTGTTAGTGTGCCATATATTGCAGGTTCCCTTTCCCCTAAAAGATTTAAATTTGGTCCATGAATTACATGAAAAGTATATTGTTTCATACATTCCTCTAATTGATATATTTACCTGTTAAAAGCCATACTGTTTAATGAGATGATCTGCTTTAATTTTTGCAAGTACATTTGAATCTGAGTTAATTATTTCATATAAAATATCTTTAGACTCATCCTGTTTACCCGTCTCATACAATAACACTGATACATATACTTTTGCATTATAAAAATTGATATCATTGCTACCAGCTTTAGAAAAATAAAGGTCAAAATACTTTTTAGCTATACCATAATTGCGCTGTATTAACAGATATATTAATCCAGCATAGTATAATGAAGCATGTGCATACTCATCATCATAGCGTGAAGCAGTATTGAAAAACTGTAAAGCCTGTGAATAATTATTATTTTTATACATAATCATGCCATAGTAATAATTTGACAATGTTATCAACTTGTTTCTTTTTATGCCATACCCATACATAGTCTGATAATTTTTTATATCATTCATATCATAGTAATATATCAATAAAAACTTGATTATCTCTTCTGCATATTCAGTTTTTACAATATCGTTAAGTTTTGCTGAAATAACTGTTAACGCTTTGTCATTGTTGCCTAGATTAAAATAGGCTATAGCCATTATACTATAACGCAGATTCTCCAATTCTTTCTTTTGAACTGATTCAGCCAGTTCAAGGGCTTTTTCAAACTCTTTGCGTTCATAGTAAATCTGTGCAAGGTTTATTTTTGTATCATCAGAAATACTGCTATCTGGTTTCCTGAGTAAAGCTTTTGTAAAATAATCAAATGCCAGATCATTGTTGCCATTCAACTTATAATAAAGAGCAATAGAATATGAAATAACAGCAAAATATTCATCATCTTCAACATAAGAAAGAATATCAATTGCAATTTCTGGCTGACTTGCCTTTATTGCTGTATCTGCAATTACTACAAAATCTTCTTTGTTATAATCATTGAAGGGGATTTTCATGAAATCAGATAATGCAGCAGGATAATCTTTAAGTGCATAAAAACTTTTTCCCCGCATCTTTATTAGCAATTTTGTTGTCAGATCATCTACAGTTAAGTAATCACTATCCTGCAATGTTTTTATAATTGTCGTGTATTGCTTCAGTTCATAGAGTGATAGTATATAAAATAAAAGTACTGAACGTTCACGTGGTCTTCCCTTTGTTGCTAAATATTGAGAATAAAAATATACTGCAACCTGATAGTTTTTCTTTTTGTACGCCTCATCTCCTTTTTCTATAAATATCTTTCCTGCTGTAATTGATAAAGTGTAATTCTTAACAATAAATGAATAATACCGTTCAACGTTAATCCCCTGTTCTTTTAATACTATACACAATTCATATAGTATTTCTTCTAATCCTGCCTTCCTGGGGAAACGAGTTATTAACTGGTCTATTACTTCAATGGTTTTTTTTGCGTTATTTATTTTTATATATGATTCAGCTAATAAAATTAAAACCTCATATCTGTTTTCAATTTTTTGATTCTTCAAATACCTATTACCATAGTCTATTGTATCATTGTATTGCTCTTTTTTAAACGCATCTATTGCTTTTACATAATCAAGCTCTACCAGGTACTGCGAAAATGGATTTATTTCTTTTATATCTTCAAACACTTCAAGTGCTTTTGTAATGTTTCCCTGCATTACATAAACCTGTGCAACTAAAAAAAGCATTTCATCTCTGTTTTCTTCATACTGGTATTTTTCCAGCATAAAATCCAGAAGACGTTTTGCATCATCATACCGTGCAGTAGTTATATATAATCTTGTTAAGGTCATCATGACGTATTTCTGACTTTCCGCATCATTAATAGAAACAGCATTTTCTAAATATGGGATTGCTTTCTCATTATTGTTATTTTTAAGATACACTTTTGCCAGCTCAAAGGAAGCATTACTTCTTAATTCAATATCATTACTATTTGTATAAACATCCTCCAACAAGGACATTCCTTCATCAGAATCTCTGGTGTTTAATAGTATTTTCCCCAACTCATATTTTGCATTATAATGATACTGTACAGTATCAGCAGAAATAAGAATATACGATTTCAGGTTTAATCGGGCATTATATGTATCACCCAGGGCTATATATGATAGGGCTTTAAAATACTGTACACTTATAAAAGATGGCACTCGTAACATTGACTCAGGTATTTCATTGAAATATTTTATTGCCTGCCAGTGTTTGCCAGTAAGCTGATATATCCTTCCAACCAGTAGCCTGCCTTTTGATTGAATGGTATTATCACCTGTAGCATAAATCAAAGGCTCTAATAAGTCCAGAGCTTCATTATAACGTTCGCTTAAGAACAACGCTTCTCCAATTTTTATAACTCTATTGCTGTCTTCATATTTTTTGCTGCTTATATTTAATGCTTTCTTCCATTCAATAATTGCTTCATCATAGCGTTTCTGATTGAAATATATTTCACCTATCCGGTCAAAAGAATTTATTATCAGCTGTTTATTTTTGCTCTGAGAAATGAACCTGTTATATTCTTCAATAGCCTTGATATAATCATTCAGGTAATAATATGATTCTGCAATCCAGTACCGCGCTTCACTACATAGATCAGGCGTTGTACATAAAAGTAAAAATCTGTTTAACTCAAAAATAGCCGAACGGTATTGTTTTTGGTAAAATATTGATAAGGCCAGATAATACCATGCTCTGTCCTTAAAAGAATCATTAGCATCAATTACTTTTCTGAATATAAGTTCTGATGAACCATAATTCCCCATCCTGAATGCTTCCATACCCTGCTCAAAAAGCTGTGAGCTTTCTATTGCATACGAAGTAGCATTGAAAAAAAGTAATATAGTTAATAGTATAAATACTCTTTTCATTCAAGTCCTGCACACGTTAACAGTCTGGTTAATATGTAATTAGTTGCCATTGTACGTATCTGTTCACGATTACCAGCAAATTGTATCTGTGTAGTAAAAGTATTACTGCCTGCAATGCCAAAACATACCAATCCTACCGGTTTATCTTTGGTCCCACCATCAGGACCGGCTATACCTGTTGTTGAAATTCCATAATCAGCATTAAATTTTTCTTTAGCACCTGCTGCCATTTCCAATGCAGTTTCCGTACTTACCGCACCATATGTTTGCAAAGTATCAGGATTAACCCCTAACATCGATATCTTTGACTGGTTGCTGTAGGCCACTATACCACCCAATAACACATTGGAAGAACCCGGTATATCTGTAATTCTTTTCGCAATAAGCCCCCCTGTACATGACTCTGCAATCGCTATTGTTTTACCGTGACTGGCGAATACTTTAACAACTTTCTCTTCTAATGAATTATATCCATATACCATTTTTGATCCAAAAAGCTCTTTTGCTTTATCAACTATACTATCAATTGGTAATATACTTTCATCGTTAGCAGTAAGCATTACAGTAGTCATCCCGGCTTCATACGTTATGGAAACATCAACACCTTTTATTGCATTAACTATCTGTTTAACACCCGAATCAACTTCAGCTTCACGCATCATAACAACCTTGAATGTTACAGAGTTCTTTTTTTTCAGTTGATAATGACTTTCCAGATAATCAATAACCTTACCAATCATGGAATGTAATTCTCGCGGAACCCCTGGCAATACTATAATATCTTTTTCTTTAACAGTAATAGCAAAACCCGGTGCAAGTCCAGCATCATTAACAAAAACAACTGCATTTTCAGGAACAGTCACCATCTTAAAATCAGAAGGCAAAACTGATTTCCCAATAGCATTAAAGAAATATTCCATGCGTTCTTTTGAAGGCTCGTGAATCACAGGTTTTAGTGCAAACATTTTTTCCAGAGTTTCAAATGTAATATCATCAACGGTAGGCCCTAACCCACCAGAAATTATAATAATATCTGCACTATGCAATGCATGCTCAATTGCCAGACGCAAGGTTTCGCTATCATCACCAACTACATAGTGCATTATCACTGGCAATCCAATTGCCAGCAAGTGCTGACTTAAATAGAAATTATTGCTTTCATGAACACGGCCACAAACCAGTTCACTACCTGTAGCTATTAGTGAAGCTTTCATGGAATATCTTTAAATGGTACTTTATGATTTACTGTAATACAACAATTGCAGCTATAAAAAATCAATAATTTATTTTTTTTAATGCAATTTTTACATCCTTTCAGGTGCACTCACACCAAGCAATGCAAGAGCATTTTTCAAAATTATACGAACCCCATCACATAATGTGAGATAGCTCTGGGTACGGTCTTCATTATCGGTTAATACCCTGTGCTCAGTATAAAATTTATGGTATGCCTGTGCTAAGCGCATACAGTAAACAGTAATACGGTGTGGTTCAAAGCTTGATGCAGCATCATATACTTCTTCCGGGAACCGTGCCATAAGTTTTAATAAAGCAATTGTTTCCTGATTATTAAAATACTCAGTATTGGTAATAATTTTTTTGTACTCAATACCTCTGTTCTGAGCCTCTCTGAATATTGAACAGATTCGGGCATGAGCATACTGCAAATAAAATACAGGATTTTCACTGCTCTGGCGTTTTGCCAAGTCAATGTCAAAATCTAAATGGCTGTCCATTGAACGCATGACAAAGAAATATCGCGCAACATCAGTCCCAATCTCTTCAATGAGATCACGCATGGTGGAAAATGTCCCCAACCGTTTAGACATTTTCACCGCTTCACCATTCATAAGAAGGTTTACCTGCTGGGAAATCAGAATCCTGAATCGTTTTTCATCATAACCCATGGCTTTCATTGCACCAACCAGGCGGGCAATATACCCATGATGATCAGGCCCCCATATATCAATGATTAAATCATACCCACGTTCAATCTTTGTCCTGTGGTATGCAATATCAGCCATTAAATATGTTGGCCTACCATCATCTCGTACAACCACCCTATCCTTGTCATCACCAAACTGTGTGGAAACAAAAACCTTTTTGCCATCTTCATCTCGTATAACGCCAAGTGATTCTAAATATTTAAAAACATCCAATACTTTGCCACTGTGATGCAGGGTGCTTTCATGAAACCATGTATCAAAACTAACATTAAATTTATCCAGATCCTCTTTTTGCGATGCAACATTATATTCAATAGCTTTTTGTGCACAAAAATTGATGATCTCTTCCTCATTGTTTATGTGCGATAGTTCCTGTGAAAAGTTTTCGTGTATGTATTTAGCAATATCCTTTACATATTCACCATGATAGCCTTCTTCAGGAAATGGAACATCTTCTCCTAACATTTGCCTGTAGCGTATCCACACTGATTTCCCTAACCACAAAACCTGATTGCCATAATCATTGACATAAAATTCACGGTGAACAGTATCACCACTTGCAGCAAGGAGATTTGCAAGGGTATCTCCCACTGCGGCTGCACGTGCAGAAACCACATTTAAAGGACCAGTAGGATTTGCCGACACAAACTCAATGTTGACCTTGCGGGGATTGGATTTTTTATTTTTACCATATTCATCTTTGACAGTAACTATCTCCTCTAATCTTTGTAAAAGAAATGGCAGTGATAGAAATATATTGATAAAGCCAGGTTTAACCACATCTATACGATCAAAAACATCAGCATTAATATGCTGTTTTATTTCTTCGCCAATCTGAATTGGTGACATCCTTAGAATTTTTGCACACTCCATGGCAACGGGAGTGGCATAATCACCAAATTTTTCTTCTTTGGGATACTCAACTTTTATTGCTGGCGATAGCTCTGTTGAAATATTTTTTTCCTGCAAAAGTTTTGTTAAAGCCTGACCGACAGTTTGTGCAATATACTCCTTGATTATCAAAACAACACCTCTTTACATAATTCCCAGTTTTATAATATGCAGTATATCACGAAAAATTAATTGAAAAGATACAAATTGATTTTTTGCATTAATTATTTTGTCAAGAATTTAATAAAAAACTTGCAATTATCACTTAATTATTGTATTGCATTCTCCAGATTCATATAATCAAAAATAAAACTATTATTTTATAAATCATAAGGGTATCCACTATGCAAATTAATAAAAATCAACTTCTTGGTTTGCTTTTATCAGTAGTTGTATTTATTATTCTTTCTTTTTTATATACACAAACCAATCTTTTAGATGGTCTTGAATACGGTTCAATCAATTTCAGGTTTTACTTACGTGACCCTTCTGAAAAAGCGGTTAAACTGCAGGAAGGGGTCAGGATGTCACGTAAAAATCCCCGCTCCCGTGATGACATTATTATTCTTGGAATTGATGAAAACACCATCCGTGAATTTGATAACGAAGGCATAAAATGGCCATTTCCCTGGATCTATCACACAAAATTTACCCGATACGTTGGCTCAGGTGAACCTAAAGCAATGTTTTTTGACATCATGTTTCTGGATCATAAACCTTATGAAGAAGAATTTGCCAAAGCTATAAAAGAAGCAAACTGTGTTTTTTTAGACTATCCATTTGAAACCGAAGAAATTGATGTTAAATACACTGATATTGAAGAACGCATGCGCATATTAGATATCTATTCTTTTCCTGTTGACCCACAGGACAATTCAGTACCGTGGGTTGAGGAAGCTGTTCCTCCCACACCATTACTTTCTCAGGCCGCAATTGGGTTGGGATTTGCAAATATACGCCCTGATACAGACCATGTTAACCGAAGAGTACCCTTAGTAATAAAATATAAAGGTAAGTATTATCCTTCCATTGACCTCCTGATAGTCATGCATTACTATGGTATTACAAAGAAAGATATAACCATATCCATGGGGAACTATATAAAGTTATCAAACATTCCCAGGGAAAAAATGGCAAAACCAACTCCTGATAACAGCATAATTATTCCAATTGATGATGAAGGTTTTATGGATATTAATTTTATTGGTGGGCCAGGCAGCTTTACACACTATCCATACTATTATTTCTGCAGAGATGGAAAAATACAAAACACTTCTTTGAAAGATAAAATCATTCTTGTAGCAGCGTATGCATCAACAGGTATTTCAACAGATATTCATAAATCTCCTTATGGCGACCTTTTTGGTATTGAACATCATGCCAATGCATTAAACACAATACTGAATCAGGATTTCATACTTAAATTTACACCATGGCAAAATACACTAATTTTGTTTGTCATTGCCCTGCTTTTAGGGTTTATACTTACACAGGTTTCTATAGTTGTGTCAGTTGCCTTTACTCTTGGGCTTGTATTATTCTATATAATAGGTTCCTACCTGCTTTTTGATATATTCAATATAATTACTATATTTGCAACACCTATTATTCAGGTTGGAACAACATTCTCAATTATTATTGCATATAGAGTGTTAACAGAACAACAGGAGAAAAAATATATACGTCAAACTTTTTCCAAATTTGTTTCCAAAACTGTTGTTGATGAGCTTTTGAAACATCCTGATAAATTAAAATTGGGTGGTGACAAAAAGATTCTCACCGTATTATTCTCTGATATACGAAGTTTTACTACCATATCAGAAAAAATGACACCAGAAGAACTGGTTGAACATCTTAACGAATACCTGCAGGCAATGACTGAGTTAGTTTTTAAATATGACGGTACACTTGATAAATACGTTGGCGATGAAATCATGGCTTTCTGGGGAGCGCCTATCCCACAGGATAATCATGCGTTGTTAGCATGTAAATGTGCAGTTGAAATGATGCAGGTTTTAGAACAACTGAATAAGCGATGGGTACAGATGAACAAACCTGCCCTGCATATTGGTATTGGAATCAATACCGGTGAAATGGTAGTTGGCAATATGGGTTCTGCATCACGAATGGATTATACTTTAATGGGTGATAATGTAAACTTAGGTGCACGTCTTGAAGGTACCAATAAACAGTATGGAACAGGCATTATAATCAGTGAATTCACATATGAACATGTGAAAGATCATGTCATAGCGCGAGAACTTGACCTTGTAAGGGTTAAAGGTAAGCAATTACCGGTAAAAATTTATGAATTAATTGACATCAAAGAGTGATATTTCTTTTTTGCCACAGGGAGTACCGGTCGCAATCACAGGATTATCAAGGGTACCCGTTATAACAAAATTAATCCTTTGAGATCCTTTGATGACAGGCCCCTCCCGGGTAAATACTGTTGCATAACATGGCAACGACAAGCCTTTATCAATTGTATAGTTTCCATAACCACCAAGTTGTACCGTATCTGTATCTATAAACATATTTTGTAAAATCCATCTGTCAGCTATATGGTTAATGGTTAAATCAAGTCTGTTGCAGCGCCACACCCCATCAGCAAATGATATATTACAGATTTTTGCCATTTCACCAATCTTTTTCTGTAACAATGTTTTATCAAATATAGTATTGGCGATAGTTACCTGTAATAAACCATTGCCATTCTGCAGCAAATGACTTAAACGATAACCTGACACGGAATAATTTAAACTGACATTCATAATACCTGTTGCATCCTTTTGACCACAATCCTGCAAATATCTGCCATAATCAAAATTGGATACACCAGCAGTAATAGTAAGATTGGGATAGTCACAGTTGCAAAATGCATTTATATTAAAAGAATATATTCCCGAATAACCTTCACAGTTGAATGATGGTGTTGATATTGTACCTTTATTGGATAGTATATCAATTTTTATATTCTTCAAATGTGCATTGTTATCAAATAGTAACTTCCCAATATTACATTTTAGCTTTATAATATTATTGATTAAATATTTCCCCAGAGGCTTATCTCTAAAGAATATCTCATTATAACCTATACCCATATCCTCCATAGCACCAGTATATAACGATGATATGCCATCAGCCACAAGATACACCAGCACATCCGAATGAAGCTGTTTTGAAGTAATGGTTATGTCAGTAGTGGAAGTAAGCGGTGCCCATTTATCAATATTAATTTTTGACTGTACCCGTATATCAGATTTTTTGTGTTTGGCAAAGAAATCAAGAATTACAGATTTAACATCACCCTCAACTTTTAACCTTGTACCTTTTAAATATGAGGTAGTTGCATTATTAACTTTCTTAAATACAGATACATCATGGGCATCACATAATATTTTAAATGACTTCATCGTATCGTTAGCAATATCAAAATCACATTGTGTCATTATTTTTAATGAACCATCATAATACAGCCCTGGTACTAACTGAATATAATCACAATCATCCAGATCTATCTGATTTGTAGAAAAATAAAACTGCAGTAATTTATCTTTACTATACTTTAAGGTAGCATCAATTGAAATCTCTTTATCATTAAATGTAAAAGAAGATACATTAATTTCAGATAAATCTTCATTACATTCCATCAGTGCATCAATACTTATATTATCTTTCGAAATATATTCAAAATGTGGAATGTTTTTCATGTTTTCAATTGTACAATTATCAAATTCAACTGTACCTTTAAAGGAATATGCAGAATCATGATTGATAGTGCAATCAGTGTAAAAATATCCTCTCACAGTTATCGGGTATTCAGAATATTCTTTTAAAAAATAATTTACTATATGCATATCCAACTTTTTAGCATATATACTATGATGTGATGCTTTATATCCCATAGCATCGGTATAATCGATAATCCCGGATATATGTATCCTGCCTGAATCAAGGCTACTATCAGCTGGTAAAACTTCACCTTTAATAGTATATGATAAATGTTTATTTTTCATTGAAATAGCAAGTGATACATCTTGAATGCTTAAGTTTAATTTATCTGTACTTAAATTTTCATTATACAATAAATTACCATCTAATTCCATATAGAAATCATCAAGATTTATTGTATTCCCATTCACTATACCCGAAAATATTCCTTTAAAAGTTTCCAGATAGCTTTTACCATAATTTTTTACAATTGTCATAGAAGCATCTGTAAAGGTTACCCCTCTTATAACCATACTGCCGGTTATTGCCTTAAAATAGTTTAAATCAATTATGGCTTTTTTACATGATATCAAATTGTAATTATCATTAAAATCAGTAGTTGGTGCTATCTTGACATTCTTTAGAACTATATTTCCCCCCAGTGTAACACTACTACTGTCAAACTGGATTGCTTTTTTGAAGTTATTTTCAAATATTTCCTCTATTACTTGAGGTGTTATTTTTTGATTTAGCAGTATCGTGAAATATATTTTTTGAATGACAATAAAACCAAATAGTATAGCAATAGCTATAATAAATGCTGGTAAATGCTGAGGATGTATTTTACCTGTTAGTTTCTTCATATTCTTTATTTTTTTATACCTGGTACTTCTTTGTACTTCTTTAATTTAACATGTAAGAAAATTTAAATATTGTCAAGATTTTATTTTGTTGATTATACATATATATTATTTTACAATCGTTACAGTATATTTGATAAAAAAGGTTATACGATGCCTCAAATTGTTAAACCTGAAACTAAAACAAAAATATTCTATGCTGCTGAAAAGCTTTTCAATGAAAAGGGTTATTCAAAAACTAAAATAACTGATATTATGGATTATTGTAATTTAGCAACCGGTACATTTTATGTTTATTTCAAAGATAAAGAAATGCTTTTAACAGAGATTTACCAGCCTATAGTTGATTCAATCGATTCAATTTTTATTTTATCACCTTTACCGGAACATATTACACAATCAGAATATTTTATCATTCTTAAACAGGAAATTTTGAGATTAAGTGAATTTGCGCTTAAATTTACTAGTGAATTAGGTTTTTTATTACTACATGCATATGATTCAAAATTTGCCTATTTCCCTGAAAAATTGCAGCATATTATACAACAGGAATTGGAAAAGTTTTTAACTATTGGCATATCTCATGGTTTTATTCGTAATGCACATATACCAATATTATCAAAAGTATGTTGCGGAATTATCATGACAATGATCAATCTACTTATCATTGATAGCTACAAACACTTACAGGGTATAATTGTGCAGGAATCCATTGAAATTATTATTAATGGAATTAAAAAAATATAAAGGGTATGGCAGATAGTTATGGAAGAACAGATTAAATTATTAAATTTACTCAAAGAAAACGATAAAACTGCAATTGATAAATACAGAAATATAAATTTTTTTGAAAACCATGTAGCGTTTGTAGGAACTCCCAAAAAACACCAGTATGATAAATCAAAAATTATTTTATTATCTGATCCTTTTTCAGATAAAAAAATATTTTATGAATTTTCAATTGATACTATTGACCTGGTTGAAGAATTGGGAACAATTTCGTCCCGGGATGGGAAAAATGCCCTCCAAATCCGTATCTGGGTAAAAAAAGGCACCATAGCATTAAAATACGAACCATTTATTATTGAATAATTATACAACTGTGTGAGCTCTCTATGGCATATATCTCTAATCTTCTTTTTGATTTTGCACCTCATGTACATTATATTGCATTTATACTTCTACTACTAGCAGGTTTCAATTTCCCAATATCTGAAGATATAATTTTTATTATATCTGCTTCTATTGCAGCAACAATTATACCTGAACATACATTTAAAATTGCGGCTGGCTGTGTACTGGGTGCTTACTCAAGTGATATAATATCATATTGTTTAGGCAGATTTGGTATGAAATTTATTCTGCAACACAAAAAATTAGCCAGATTTTACCCACTTGATAAAATTCAAAAAATTGAATATTACTATCAATCCCATGGGGCAAAAACACTATTTTTTGGGCGGTTTATTCCATTTGGTGTTCGAAATGTTATCTTTCTTACTGCAGGTCTTGCCAGAATGAAAATATATAAATTTATGCTGGTTGATCTTTTAGCTCTTTCTATAACGTCAACAATATTATTTACCATTGGATACACACTGGGTTCTAATTATGAAATTATATTTCCTTACCTTAATAGATACAAATTAATAATATTTTCACTTTTCCTTTTAACTGTTCTATCTATTGTCATATACAAAAAGAGAAAACAATAAAATCAGAAAAGTTATTATGCCTTACAATACAATTATTTTATTAAAAATATACTGTGAACTACTCCTAAGGAAATAGTTATGTACATTGTGTGTAATAATGTTCAAAAATCTCTTTTAAAAATAAATAGTGCAATAACTCAATAGTATAAAAAAATATTTGCATTTTATTTTCCTCTCGATTATAATAAAGGAGTTTAAGATTGTCATCTATAACAAAAATTATTATTTTGAGCGATAATGAGAGGTAATATATGGCTAAAGGCACAGCTCTTTTTAAAGCCTACATGAACAACACAATACCATCAAATGGTGGATTTATCATTTGTTCATTTTTTGATTCTGATTCAATATATTCAATTTATGAAGTAACTGCATATAAAAATGTTAAAGATATTTACCAAACTGCTGAAGGCCTGACCTTTAAAACAGATGGAAGCAGAACACATTTATTGGTAGAACCTCCTACTTACGCTCGACGATACGAAGAACCAGTTCACAGGGAAGCTGGTAAATCAATACCATATCGTTTTGATGACCTGACAATCATAACCGGGCAAAAACAGGAAAAAATAATGATACCCAAAGAATCATTGATGTTATATACATCTTTTACAATTTTAAAAACCCAGGGTGAAAATTTTGCATTCCTTTTTTACCCAACAGAAGATGTATATATGGCTATACGTAAATTTATGGCTGATTCGTTATATAATGATTGTGGATTAACAAAAGAAGATGCTCTCAATGCGGCTCAGATTTTACTCCAAACAATTAAAAACTTTACTGTATTTACATAAATTAGAATTTATATTATACTTGCCAATATTTTTTTTGTATTCTTCAAAAACA
>JARYLT010000031.1 GCA_029907515.1 Spirochaetota bacterium
ATATTTTAAACCGTTTAAGGAAATTTTGCGTAAAAATGATATGGATGATGAAGAATGCACTATGCTTTTAGATGAAGTAAAACGCAATGTAAGCAGTGAAGATATGAAAGATAAATATAAAATTGAAAAAACGTTGCGTGAACTCATTAAAAGCAGGATAGTGGTAAGTGGACCTATTGACAGGGGCAAACGGAAGAAAGTGTTAATGTTTGTAGGTCCAACGGGCGTTGGTAAAACAACAACGATGGCAAAATTAGGTGCTATATTATCTTTGCGGCAGGGTTTGAAAGTATCATTTATTACTATTGATAATTACCGAATTGCCGCAACTGAGCAGCTTAAAAAATATGCTGAAATAATGCGCATACCAATTCATGTTGTTACTGATCCGGCTGAATTTAAAGAAATAGTTGAAAATGAAAAAGCTGACATTATAATGGTAGATACATCGGGAAGAAGCCACAGGAATGATCTTAAAATTGCCGAGATAAAAAACTTTGCTGATAACTGTACCTGTGAGATTGTAAAGATACTTTGTGTTAGTGCAAACACAAAACGCAGTGATCTGGCTGAGGTATTCAAAGCATATGACATTCTGCATATTGACAATGTAATAATAACAAAAGTTGATGAAACATCATATATTGGAAATGTCATCTCAGTAGCCGATAAATATAATAAGCCCATATCATATATCACTAATGGACAGGAAGTTCCAAATGATATAGCAATTGCTGAACCTGATATGATGGTGAATATGATACTGGAATCAACAATGCGTTAAGGAGGGGTACCTTGGATCAGGCTGCAAATTTAAGGCGGTTGGTAATACAAAACAATGCTGCTCGCAGAACTAAAACTATAGCTATTACCAGTGGGAAAGGTGGAGTTGGCAAAACAAGTGTAGCTGTTAGCCTTGCTATAGCACTTGCTAAACGCAATTATTCTGTTACATTGTTAGATGCTGACCTGGGTCTTGCTAATGTTAATGTTGTATTGGGTATAATACCAAAATACAATCTTTACCATGTCATAAAAGGGAAGAAAAAATTGGAGGAGATAATTATTGATGTTCCTGAAGGAATAAAAATAATTGCGGGTGCTTCCGGGTTTCATCAACTTGCAAATCTGGATGTTAAGCAACGGGAATATTTTATCAAGGCACTATCGGAACTGAATGACGATGATTATATGATTATTGATACAGGTGCCGGTATTTCACAGAATGTGCTGAGTTTTCTGGTTGCTTCTGATGAAGTGATAGTAGTTACTACCCCTGAACCAACGGCTATTACAGATGCATATGGAACTATTAAAGCTATTGCAGCTAATGATCCAGATAAAACAGTGAAGCTTCTGGTGAATAGGGCACAGACGGTAACTGAGGCAAAAAAAGTAGCTCAGAGGGTCATTAATATTGCTGGACAGTTTTTAAATATTAAAGTTGATAATTTAGGGTTTATATTTGATGACATGTATGTTGCAAAGTCAATACGGAATCAGAAGCCCTTTATAGTGAGCTATCCTAAATCAAAAGCTTCAACCTGTATAGAAATTATAGCTGACAGGGTTGCAAATATTGAATCGGATACTGATAAAGGCACAGGTATGCTAAGCTTTTTTAGAAGATTTTTTGGACATTATGAGTCTGAAAATGAGGAGGATTCATTACAATAGATACTATTGTTAATGTGTTGTAATTATTACTTGATTTAATTTAAACCTGGCACTATTTTTAAATTGTAGGGGTTTATTTAAAAGAAAATTTAAGGATAAGCAGTATACAATGTTATTTAATGAAAAAATGTTCAGGATTTCATTAGAAGGGAAGGTATCCATAATCTTTGGTATCCTTGCTTTTTTTGTTTCGTTGTTATTTGGCATTATTGCAGGTAATAAAATTAGCATTTTATTTAGCAGGGTACTTTTTTTTACAGTTATATATGCAGCAATTGGATATGGTTCACTTTTAATAATAAAACGTCTGGTGCCTGAGGTTTATGAGATATTAAATCAATCTTTTGAATTTTCACAAAAAAATGTAAGCCAGGAAGAATATGTTTCCGTGAAACCGGATGAAACCAGCGAAGTTCGGGAAGAAAGTGCTACACGTGATGAGGAGTATACTGCAGAGACATCAGTATCGGGAACATCTGATTCATCATATAATGAAGTTTTTACACCACTTGAAGCAAAAGATTTTACTAATTTGAGTACTAAGGATAGTAAACCCAAAAAGATGGGCAAACATATTGTACTGGACGATAAGAAAATTCAATATGAACCAAAAATAATGGCAGAAGCTATACGAACTATGCTCAAACGTGATAAGGATTAATTAAAATAACGAGGTTGTATGGCAAATAAAAAATTTCAGGAATTTGATGCAATTGATGAAGATGAACTCTGGAAGCGCTTTGCCAAAACACATGATCAGGCAATAAGAGACTATTTTGTTGTGAAGTATGCTCCGTTGGTTAAGTATGTTGCAGGCAAAATTGCTATGGGAATGCCCAGTTCAATAGAATTTGATGATCTTGTTTCATATGGTGTGTTTGGATTGATTGATGCAATAACAAAATTTGATCCGGAAAGAGGTATCAAATTTAAAACATATGCAATGACTCGAATTCGAGGTGCAATTTTTGATGAACTTCGTTCTATAGACTGGATACCGCGTTCAATTAGGCAAAAAGCCAAACAGATAGAACAGGCAATTGCAGACCTGGAAAATAAGTTAGGAAGAACAGTTGAAGATGAAGAGATAGCAAAGGAATTAGGTATCACTGTTGAAGAATTTCAATCGCTGCTTAATAAGCTCAGTGGTACTGCTATGTTATCATTGAATGATATATGGTATGTTGGAGATGAAAATGATGAGCTGTCAATACTTGAAACTCTGGAAGCTCCGGATACACTGAATCCAGATGTAATGATTGAAAAAGAAGAAATACGGGATTATATAGTAGATGCAATAAAGAAATTGCCGGATAAAGAAAAGAAGGTTATAGTTCTTTATTATTATGAAGATCTAACATTAAAAGAAATAGGTGAAGTATTAGAAGTTACTGAAAGCAGAGTATCACAGTTGCATACAAAGGCAATTATGAGGTTGAGAGGTAGGCTTGGCAGGATTAAATCTAATATAGTTGGATAAAATAGAAGATGGATTTATTACGGTTTTAAAATGTATTACTGGTTAGTGATATAATGAAAAATTTAAAAGATTTAATGAAAACTATTCAGGATGATGAGTCATCCGAAAATGAAATAGAAGTGTATGCTGATTCAGTGAAACAGGCATTAGAATTAGCTGCTGGTGAACTGGGTGTTGACATTTCAGAACTTGATTATCAGATTCTTGAAAAAGGCACATCAGGTTTTCTGGGTATTGGAAGACAACCTTATCGGGTACTGGTGCGACCAATAATTACTGAAAAAGAAGAAGAGGAAGATTTTGCAGAGATAGAACAAAAACTTCATTCCATTCATGAAGATGACCTCAGAATAAAAGATGTTCCAAAAAATGTCGATGGTTCAGCGAAAATACGGGTAACAAAAACAGGGATCTGGCTGACAATAACACCACCAAAAGGGAATGGCAGGCGAGTTGACTTATCTGATATTTCCAATAAAATTTATGCTTTACGTATACAAAATGCAGATATGACTAAGGTTGAAAAAGAGGTCCGGAAACCTTCTGGTAAACCTGTTAAAATAGGTGATTGGATCCCCAACCCCGAATATGATGGTACAATGACTGTTGAGATTACTGATGATGAAATGAAGGCTTTTGTGCATTTTGTACCTCCCCGCTTTTGCGGACGACATATGGATGTTGATGATGTTATTGAAGCATTAAAGCGTGCGGGTGTTGTTACTGGTATTAAAGAAGAAAGAATTGCAGAGTATTTAGATAGAATGGATTATAGCCAGCCACTCCTTGCTGCAGAGGGTACTCCACCCAGGCATGGACGTGATGCCTATATTGACTATAAAGTCAGAATTGATAAAAGTGGGATTCAATTAGAAGAGGATGAAAAAGGGAGGGTTGACTTTAAGGATCTGGATTTGATTGAAAATGTTGTTGTTGGGCAAGTGCTGGCAGTAAAAGTTCCTGCTGAGGAAGGAGTTCCGGGAAGAACAGTTACTAACAGGATTATTCCTGCTCGTTCCGGTAAAGATATACAGATCAGGTATGGGAAAGGTACTATCCTGTCACAGGATGGTACTGAATTAACAGCTGAAATAAATGGGCAGGTTGTCTATCAAAATGGGAAGCTCAGTGTTGAGCCTGTATTTATAGTTAAAGGTGATGTTTCAACAGAAACAGGTGATGTTGTATTTCTGGGTTCAGTTATTGTAAGTGGTAGTGTTCAGGACAATTTTACTGTAAAAGCTGCAGGCAATATTGAGATTAAAGGTACGGTACAAAAAGCTAATCTTGAGGCAGAAGGTGATATTATTATCCGTCAGGGTATTATGGGAAGAGAAGGAGCAAGAATTGAATCTACTGGTGGTTCCATCATCGCTAAATTCATTCAGACAGCAACAGTTGTTGCTGAAAAAGATGTTATAGTTGCTGAAGGTATTGTACATTCAAATGTTGATGCAGGTAACAGGATCATCTGCAATGGAAGAAGAGCGCGTATTGTTGGGGGTTTAATCAGAGCTGGTGAAGAAGTAAATTCCAAATATGTTGGATCTGACTCATTTACAAAAACAATAGTCCGAGTTGGTATGAATCCAAAAGTACTTCAACAGCTTACCGAACTTGAAGAAAACAAAAGGTCTGTATCTGAAGAATTTGATAAGGTCAGGAAAGATGTAACAACGCTTACTGTTCAAAAGAATAATGCTGGTGGTCATTTGCCAAAAGATAAGGAAGAACTTTTAGGAAAGCTTATTGGTCAGAAGCAAAAATTAGAACAGCGGCTTAATGAAATTAACCTGTCATTGGAAGAATTGAAAGCGTATCTTAATATGTTAGAACAAAAAGGTAAAGTATGTGTGGAAAAAACCATATTCCCTGGTGTGGAGATATATATAAAAGATAAACGGTTTAATGTGAAAGATCCTTATAATTATGTTAAATTTTCTTTAGAGGGAGCTGATATCAGATTAGCTGAATATGAACCACCGGATCTGGGAGAAGCACAAAAATTAATGATAAGGAGGCGAAGATAAATACATTAATACCAGGAGAATATAATGGCTATTAAACCAATAGATTTGCAAACTAACATAGCACAGATCATAGAGGTTGCACGAGGAGAGCATGCGCGTAATGCTGCATTAGTTGAGCAGCAACATATATTGAGCAAAGAATCACAGGAAAAGACCAATATACAGAAGGAGAAGGTTGAAGAAAATAAAAAAGCAGAACGAACTATTATCTTAAACGAAGAAAAGCAGTTTAAAAAGGGGAAACAATTTAAAGAAGGTGAAAAAAAGGAAAAACAGGAGCAACCTGAAGTATTGGAAGATACAAAAATCGGAAGAATTATTGACGTAAAAAAATAAATAAAGGAAGTATGCGCAATGCAACTTGTTATTCTCATAATGGTGAATATTTTAATAGCATCTATATTTTATCTTATTATTTCATTAAAATTAGAACGTTCTGCAACTGAATTCCGGTCAAAACGGTTGCGCAAAGAAATGGAAGATCTTATAAATGAGTTTAACCATACTGCTGAACGTAATTTAGCTTTGCTTGAATACAAAATTAATATTTTACGGGAATTATTAAAAAGAGCGGATGCATTGCCAGGACTTGACATTACCATTAATGATGAAAGCCAAATAAAGCCCGGCTCAAAAAAAAGCAGAAAGAAAATAAACAGGAATGAAGAAAATATTTTTGCAGAACATATACAAGACAAAGAAGATATACAAACAATTTTACCTGATCCTTTGTTTGATATTTCAAAAAAAACCGGTAAAGAATTACATGACAATGCGATAGTATATCTGGAAAGAGAAAAAACCCAACAATTTTCTGAAAACAAATCACAGGTCCCAACAATTACACAACAATTATCGGAGATAGCCAGGGTAGTTTTACATAAATTCAGTCAATATATTGAATCCAGATATACTAAAAAAGCAAACATTAATTTTCCTGTACATCCAGAAGATGTATCACATAGTGTTATTGAGGAATATGATACTTCTCAAGCGAAATATGATGAAAAATTAGCGGATGTAGTTATTCCTGCTGATGAAGAGGAACTGATAACTTTGTATAATAATGCTGATGATAAATATTTGATGATAGCTACATTATACAGTCAGGGATATCCTTTACAGGTGCTATCGAAAATATCCGGTATACCAATTGGCGAAATTTCACTTATATTAAATCTTTCAATGAAAAAGTAATTATAAAAAAAGATTTGCATAGTGGTGGAGTATGATTGATTTTTCAAATATCAAGAGATTAAATGAAGATGAGTTTAAAAAATTTGCACAATTAATATATGACGAAAGTGGTATTTTTTTAAAAGAATCAAAAATTACACTTTTATCAAACCGGTTGCGAAAACGGTTAAAGGCATTAAACCTTTCAGAATTTTCAGATTATTATAATTATATAACCAGCCTGAAGGATAAAAGCAAAGAGATTGAAGAGTTGCTTGATGTCGTATCTACCAATGAGACATACTTTTTTAGAAATGAACGGCAGTTTGATGCCTTAAAAGATGTATGCATACCGGAGATTGTAAAAAAGAAAAAGGATAAGAATCTTAGAATATGGAGTGCAGGGTGTTCCACTGGCGAAGAGCCTTACACTATAGCTATCTGTGTTATGGAGGCACGTTCAATCCTTTTGGGATGGAATATTTCCATCATAGCAACAGACATTGCTCCATCTGTGCTTGAGTTTGCAAAAATTGGCAGGTACACTGGAAGACGAATTGAAAAGGTACCACCTGAAATTTTAAAAAAATACTTTACACAAATGCCTGATAATCCTGAAGTGTATGAAGTAAAGGATGAGTTAAAAAAACTGGTTTCTTTTTCATATCTCAATCTATTTAAAAATCCTTATCCTGAAAATGTTGATATCATATTTTGCCGCAATGTAATGATATATTTTGACCGTGCTCGTCAAAAAGAGCTTATAGCACATTTTTATAAGGTCCTGAATCCATGGGGGTACCTGTTTATTGGTCATTCTGAAACTCTGCATGCCCTGTCTGATGATTTCCAGTATGTCAAGATTATGGATTCGCCTGTATATGTTCCCAAGGAGAAAGTAAATGGAATTTAAACTTATTACTGTTCCCATAGCAGATTATAAAATATCGCAATCTCCTGATATATTACGTACAATATTGGGATCCTGTGTTGGAATTTGCCTATATGATCCAGAAAGTAGAATTGGCGGGCTGGCTCATATAATGTTACCGGAAAACAATGATAAATCAACAAATCCCAAAAAATATGCTGATAGTGCGATAGCTCTTATGATTGATGAATTGCGAAAAAAAGGTGCACATATTGAGCATCTGGTTGCCAAAATTGCTGGCGGTGCTTCAATGTTTAAAATGCCTGAAAACTCATTCATAGGTTCAATAGGTATTAACAATATCCAGAAAGTTAGAGAAATATTGGATAACTATCGTATAACTATTATCAGTCAGGATGTTTTTGGGGATTATGGTAGAACAGTTGATTTCTTCCTTGAAACCGGAAAATTGAAAATTAAGTCCCTGGGACGTGAAGATAAAGAGATATAGTGGGTGGAATAAATGGAAAGCATGACAGGGTATTCATTTATAGAAAAAAGCACAGAACAATTTACATTTTCAATTGAGATAAAAACATTAAATTCTAAGTATCTGGAAGTATATACAAATATTCCTAAAATACTTAAATCGGAAGATGATACTATTACGAATATACTGAAAAAAAGTTTTGAGCGTGGAAAAATTGAATGTACTATAGATATATATGATTGGGTTGAATCACGACCTGTTCATATTGATGGCAAGGTTTTGCTGAAATATTATAAGGAAGTTCAGAGATCACTTGCAAAGTTAAAAATACCCGCCAGTTTTTCAGTTGATGCGTTATTACAACTTGATGGTGTGGTACATAAAGAAAGAACAATCCTTTCAAAAAAGTCAAAAACTGATATTTATAATACCTTACAAAAGTCAGTTGAATCTGCAATAAAGATGCGTAAAAAAGAAGGCAAATCCATAAAAAAGGACCTGGAATTATCCCTTAGAGTCATAGAAAATGCATGCCATGATATTCAAAAGCAGGCGAATACAGTTGTTGAATATCAGTTTAAAAGATTAAAAAAATCTTTAGAGTCCTTATTGCACAGCAAGGTTGACGAAAACAGGATTTATACTGAGATAGCAATTTTAGCGGATAAACAGGATATAAATGAAGAACTATCACGGCTGAATGATCATATCGGTAAATTTAAAGATATAATGGCACAGGAAGGGCAAATGGGAAGACAGCTGGATTTTCTTGCACAGGAAATGTTCAGGGAAATAAATACCATTGGCTCAAAATCTAACAGTACACTCATAGCGCATAAAGTTGTTGAAGTTAAAAATCATATTGATAAAATACGGGAACAATGCAGGAATATTGTTTGATATGAGGATAAGGATGAGTATATGAAATCAACAACGCTGATTAACATAGGGTTTGGCAATGCTGTTGTAGCTGAGCGTGTTATAGCTGTTATTACTCCCATGTCTGCTTCAGGTAAGCGTTTGCGTGAAGAAGCAAAAGAAAACAATATGTTGATAGATGCTACTCATGGGCGAAAAACACGTGCTATAATTATTATGGATAGCAATCATGTCATATTATCAGCAATGCAGCCGGAAACTATCGCAAACCGATTAAATCAAAGTGAAGAGTAAACATGTTTTCAGTAATTATCTCAGCACCATCAGGTGCAGGAAAAACAACGTTAATTGAGAAGCTCTTGATACAAAATCCTATTTTTGAGTTTGCAATTTCCACTACGACCCGGGTTAAACGGGCAGGTGAGGCTGAAGGGAAAAATTATTATTATGTAAGTTATAGTGAATTTATGCAGATGGTGGACAGGGGTGATTTTTTAGAATGGGCCAAGGTTCATGATAATTATTATGGTACCACTAAAAAAGAGGTTGACAGAATTAAAGCAAATTCAAGAATACCTATTTTTGATGTGGATGTTCAGGGTGCCAGAAGCTTACGTAATAAATTACAAAATGTTATATCAGTATTTATTATTCCACCATCTATAAAAGAACTGGAAAGAAGGTTGAGGCACCGTTCAACAGAGACAGATCATCAAATAACGGTGAGATTAAATAATGCAATTGGTGAATTGCGGGAATATGTAAATTATGATTATATAGTAGTTAATGATGATTTGCAAAAAGCCCTGGATGAACTCAATGCTATTTTAAAGACAATTATACTTAAACGTGAATATATGGATTCTGTAGTAAAAAGGTTACTGGAGGATGTACATGATTATACCATTAGATAAATTAATAGCATTTGGAGATAACAGATATGTATTTTCCTGTGCAGCAATGAAAGTGGTTGATAAGCTGGGCAATATTGAAGGCTATCCAGAAAGTGATAAAAACTGGAAGGTTGTTCCAAACATATTGAATTTGATGCTTAATAACACAATCAAATATGAATTTAAAGAAGAAACTAAAGAACGGCAATAGTGCTTGCCAATTCTGATACTACATCATGCTTAAATTGCTGATGATAATGCATACAGGTTTTGATGTTTTGGGATAAATGATTTGAATAATAAAGCTGTTGTTCTTGTTGGTCCAACAGCTTCAGGAAAAACAAATCTATCGCTTGAAATAGCACAGGACATTTTTGAGATAGTTTCTGTTGATTCAGCTCAGGTTTATACATATATGGATATTGGTACGGGAAAAGTTTCCCCCTACCATAGATCTTTGATAACACATTATTGCATAGATATTGTTAACCCGGATTACTGGTTTACTGCAGGAGATTTTTGCAGAGAAGCTGAGCATGCAATACAGATTATACAATCTCATGGGAAAATACCGCTTTTTGTTGGTGGTACTGGATTGTATATTCATGCTTATTTTTATGGGTTAGCTGAACTGCCCAAAATTGATTCAACAGTAAAAAAACAATTGCAAAGTGAATTAGAGCAAAAAGGGCTGAAAACCCTTTATGAAGAGCTATTGCACTGTGATTTACAATGGGCAAAGCGCATCCATCCCAATGATACTCAGCGTATATTGCGTGGTCTGGAAGTTTACAGAGCAACCGGTATACCAATAACACAATTTTTACAATCAGGGCATAAAAAGAGTAATTTAAATATTTTAATGATTGCGCTGGATGTGGACCGTAATGTATTATACAAACGGATTGAAAACAGGGTTGATGAAATGATCAGACAGGGCTTTGTGGAGGAAGTAAAAAATTTAAGAGCTATGGGATATACACAGGAACTCAATTCTCAAAAGGCAATAGGATATTTACAACTTCACAGGGTGTTAACAAATGAGCTATCGCTTAATGAAGCAATTGAGCAAATAAAACAGGAAACAAAACATTATGCCAAACGGCAGGTCACCTGGTTTAAGCGATACAAACCAGTGTGGGTAGCACCAGATAATATTGAAAGAATAAAGGGAATAATCTCTGAATGGCTATATAAGAAGTAGATATTAAAATAATTAGAAAAAAATATTGATATTATTACTATTCAATGATAAGTAAGTGTTAAGTAGTAACAAAGAGTTACAATAAAATAAATATTAACATTAAAATACATAAAGAGGGTGCACAATGGGCAAACAAACAAAAAATTTACAGGACACTTTTCTAAATGCAGCACGCAAAGATAAAGTGGAAATTACTATCTACCTTATGAATGGTGTTCCAATCAAGGGAAAGGTGATAAGCTTTGATAGCTTCACAATTTTAGTTGAGGTTGACAAAAAGCAGAATCTTATTTATAAACATGCAATATCAACAATTATGCCGTCAAAGCCTGTTCAGTATAAAGATGAAGAATAATTCATGGGTAAGGTGCAAAAAATTATTATTGCAGCATTTATTATAGCTGCTTTAGTTTATGTTTTTATACGATCTGTTGTTTTTGTTGGTGATGGAGTATTGGCTTTTGTTACTGATACAAATGGTCAGATACTTGGACATTTACACAAAAGGGTGAATCTAGTTCCGCAGGGAATTCTTGCTACCATTAAGGCAAACTATATTCCCTTACATGGTTCATGCAATGTGGATATTGTAATCCCTATCTCCCCGCTGGAATCAATAAAAAGTGACCATTATTCTATTAAAATTCCAGTTGTTATTAATTATGCACTCAATCCTGAACAATTAACACTGGATTTAAACAGGCTGTATTCGGACACGTCATATCTATCACAGCAATTTGAAATACGGTTGTCAGGGAGCATGAAAGATGCTATTTCCAGATATCTATATCCGTATTACCAGTATAACGCTTTACAGGCAAATATCCATAAAGAACTATCTGTGGCGATAGATAATGTGAAAGAATCCTTTGCCAGAGATGGTATTATTATTAAAGAGGTTACTCCAGGTATTATCTATGTGCCCGACTATACTGTTTATACGGAGGGTAAGAAATTTTTGCTTGAATTGATCACCCAGGAAAAATTACGTACTATACAATTAAATGCATTGCAACAAAAGCTTAAGGAAGATGAACTAAAAAATGCACAGTATCTGGAACACCTGGAAAAAATATCAAGGATTATAGCTAAAAATAAGGATATATTGAAGTATATTTATATTGACAAATTAGCTGATAATGTGAGGGTGATAGTAACTTCGGATAAAAATATCCCATTGGATATAGATAGTGGCAGCGAATCAGAATCTTTAAAGAAAGATTTTGATAACTTTAAAAAATAGTGGATTATTTACTTAATTTTGCAGTATATTAATAATTGGGTATACTTCATAAAGTATTATATTGATATATTTTTTTATATAAGGAGAGTTAAATATTATGCCCTGTGGTAGGAAGCGAAAACGCAGAAAGATTGCTAATCACAAACGAAAAAAACGAAGAAGACTTAATCGTCACAAGAAGAAATTACGATAATGTAAATGGAAGAGAGATTGGCAAAACGACAGGTCAATCTCTTTTCTATTTTACTATATAATCAGGTTATATAATGCGTAGAAGAATAAAAACAAAACCGGTTACAATCCCTGAAACAAAGAAGACCTACTGGAAACGAAGGCCGTCAGAAATACGGGGCTATCAGCGCGTTTTTTACTGCAATAGTGAAAATGGAGATTATATTCGGGTTGATTATAATTTTAAAGATAAAAGGGTCCGCCTCTATTTAGAAGATAGTGAAGAAGGCGGGAACCCCTATTATGCAGTGATAGATAAGGGTCGAATTTCTGCTGAGAGGAATGCTACATCAGGAAGGCCTGTAAGTTTGCAGGAAAAATTTGAAAAGCGTGCTGAACTTATATCCACAATTCCCAATAAAGATGTCATAAAACTTATAAACAAACATTATGGAATAGGAGAAAGCCCTGAGGAAATAGCTGCTCGAAAGAAAAAACGACAGGAAGAACTGGAAAGAACCCGAAAACGGTATTTCAAACCAGAAGAAGTACCATCGTTTGTTAAAAAAGAAACCACAGTTGTTTCAAAACAAAGAGTTAGAATACGTGATATGATGGATATTGGAATTGGTGGTGCAACTGTTGGCGGTGTGTATTTTGTCAGTTTAGATTTTATTAAAGCGGGTATTGTTGCTGCAGCTTTTGGAATACTTCTGGCATTTGTAGATATTTTTATACGTGAAAAAGAAACACTATTACTCAAGACATTATTATTTTTAGTTCTTGGAATAGCTTTATATATATATGGTTATTTTATTTTATAAAGTTATCGTCTTCTGATATCGGAAAGCCAATCCCACCAGTTGCGTAAATAATCCAGTACTGGAGTAGAAATTTCTGCACTGCCAAATATATATAACCGTGCCAGTACAGGGCCATATCGAAATGTAGCCAGGCCAACAAAAAATCCTGCTATAACATCAATGACATAGTGATAGCGCAGATACACCGTTGATATAATTAGAAGTAGTGCCCATACTGTTGCAGTAACGCTAAATTTCTTATGGAATTTTATGGCAAGAAGTACTGTCAAAATTGATACCAATGTGTGGCCACTGGGGAAACAATCGCGAGTAACACCTTCTAAATATGCCAGTCCATGATGGACAAAGTTGAATAACCATAGCCCTTCAAGTGGTTTAGTCTGAAGATGAGTCAGTGTAAACCTTGGGCCTATAGCCGGGAATATATAGTAGCCAATATACGATATATAAAATCCAAGCATTATTGTGGAAGCAACTATGTGAAATTCAACTTTTCGTTCTTTAAGATATAATAATAAGCATAGTGTAAATGGTAAAAAATAGAAACTTGCATAAACTATCTGTAACAGCTCAGTTATAAAGGGATTTAACATTTTTTCCAGTAATACTGTTGGGTGATTACCAAAAAATAGTGCATAGTCAATTTTAATCAGGGCAGTATCTATGTCATGAGGGTTAATAAGGGGTACAAGTTTATTATGTTCCATGAATATTGCTACAAGAAGTGGCAATATATACCAGTCCCTATAAATAGTAAATATTGTGGAAGTAGCATAACGATGAGCATATACTGTTACAAAAATAAGTAACATAATGGTGGTATTGATGGTAAAGATTACAGGTGCCAGCGTAATGTGCGAAAAAACTATAATTAATATATTAAGAAAAAGTGCCATGCCAAATGTCAGCAACTCTTCCAGATGAATCTTTGAATCGTATTCCTGTAACACCTTCTGCAGCATATCCGGCCTCTTATCCCAATATATGTATGTATGGTATAGTATTCTATAATCTTATAAAATAATATATACAAATTGTTTTAAAATGACAATATTTTACATGAAATATTTCACAAAACCAAAATATTTATGATTTAATACTATTGTACTTTCTTCAATCATCAGGAATACACATTACCTTCCCTGATAAAGCCTGTTGTATAGATAAATGCCAGACAAGAACAATTCTGGTCAGAATTTTAATCATTTGTCAAGAAATATTATGGGCACCTCTAAAAAACCGCTTTCATCATTACGGATGCAATAAAAAGAAAGCGGTTTTATCCCATCTATTGTGCCCATAAGGGAACATCCTAAAAAAAACAGTTTTTAGAAGTTCACTTATAAGTCAAATTGGAATGCCTTATACTCTTCGACAATTATTTCAGGCTTGAGCAATGTAAATGAATCATTATGCAACATCTGGAGATAGTTGATCTCACTTGTTGCATGCGGTGGAAATGTAACGCGTGGGCATAGTCGTATATGCGGTAAAAATAATTTGTTGATTGCAATACTGTAAAAAGCCATATTGAAGTTATCAATTTTTTTATGATGGAAAAACTGCAATGATTTGCGTATATATGTAATTACCGAATCTAGTTTTCCTGTTAATGTATGTAGTGGTGTAAATTCATGGAGTATGCCAAGTATGTCAAACTGACCTCTTGGAGCAAAGGCTATTAACCAGGTACTATCGCCCATAACTTCTATAATCCGTTCATTCAGGCTTTTTTCAGTGGTAAGGTAGTCCATAAAAAGATTGGGATTTTTTTCCAGGTTTGCCAGTATATCAACATAATAATTTGATGGTGTGGAAGATGCTATGATCTGGAAGTGCGGATGAACAAGGGAGCTGCCTGCAACTGGCATATAATTCCAGTTTATTGATTGATAGGGATATCGTTCGGGGTCAATATCGGATAAAAAGATCAGTGCGCATTCTAAGGCTTCATGCAACATCTGATGGGTAAAACCATTAACGGGTACATAGTGCTGGCTGGTTATGGTTACCACTGCATTGTTTTCATCATAAGGAAACGCATTGGGAAAACATCGGGCATTGCCACTAGTATATTGTTCCTGTAGTGGTGGAGTAAATTTTGGGGTCAGAGCATCAACAAGCCCGGGGCAAAAGGGACACGTTTTTTGTGATTCTTCAATCATTGCAGAGCGGTCAGCGGTAGCAAATTCTTTTAAGGATAAACCTAAAACACGAGTACTTTTGCCTGTTAATGGACAATATCGTATTTCATTAACTCGCTGTGCTTCTTTAAACTGCTGGAATGGGTCTTTCAGTGTTATTGTTTTGATTTCTTTTTTTAGTTGCATACTTTTCCCCCATTGATTAATACATAATCTAAATACTATTTTGCTTTTTAAAACGTCTAATGTATTTTACAATAATTTTTTTATCTTACATGGTGTTAAACTACTTTTTTTATCATGGCACATGAGCTTTGTTGATTGGAGTTACATAAAACTTTACATTAAAACAACATGGCAATGCTGCCATCTTTCATAATTTCGTTAATCAGGATGATACTTTATTCAAAATTGCGTTTTTAGAAGGGGTGATAACAATGGAAAAGGTAAAAAAGCGCTATGATGAGCTTGTTGCACTGATAAAAAAATATAACTACTATTACTATACGCTTGATAAACCTCTGGTTGATGATGCCACCTATGATGAATTAATGAAGGAACTTATACATATAGAGGAACAGTATCCTGATTTTGTGCGTGATGATTCGCCTACAAAAACTGTTGGTGCTGTTATTCAGACATCATTTAACGAAGTGCGCCATGATCCGCCAATGCTGAGTTTAAACAATGCCATGGATGAGGCTGATATGAATGATTTTCACGAGCGGTGTGCTAAGTTGCTAGGTACTTTTGATATTGAGTACTGTGCTGAATTAAAATATGATGGGCTTGCTGTTGAGCTAGTGTATGAAAATGGAATATACATACAGGGGTCAACGCGAGGTGATGGTGAAGTTGGTGAAGATGTATCAGAAAATATTGCCACCATTAAAAAAGTGCCTGCACGCTTACAAGGAAATGTTCCTGAATATATAAGTGTTCGTGGCGAAGTCATCATGCGCCATGGCGAGTTTGAGCGCCTGAATGAGCAGCGCAGGCAAAACGGTGAGCCTGAGTTTGCCAATCCGCGTAATGCAGCGGCTGGTTCGCTGCGACAACTTGATCCATCGGTTACTGCCCAGCGCGAGCTTGACATTATACTGTATGGCATTGGGAAAATGGAGCCTGCAGGAAAAGTACACACACAGAGCCAGTTGTATGAGTTATTTAGCCAGCTGGGATTACCTGCACCGCATTATTATACGGTTGGTGAGCTTCAGGATGTTAAAGCCTTTTATACGCACTGGATGGAAAACAGGTACACGCTTGATTTTGATATTGATGGTGTTGTGGTAAAGATAAACCGGTTTGATGTGCGTGATACAATGGGCAGCACTTCAAAAGCACCACGATGGGCAATTGCGTGGAAGTTTCCTGCACGGGAAGCAATTACGGTGCTAAAATCAGTTGACTATCAGGTTGGGCGTACAGGCCTTATTACGCCTGTTGCAAATTTAGAGCCCATTAATATTGGTGGAGTGATAGTCAAACGCGCTACGCTTCATAACTTTCAGGAAGTTAAGCGGCTGGATATAAAAATTGGCGATGTGGTTAAAGTAATACGTGCTGGTGATGTTATCCCAAAAGTAGTTGAAGTGTTACGGGACAAACGCCATGATGTTAAGGAGATAGTAACCCCACAGCGGTGCCCTGCCTGTAATTCAGTACTTCAGCATGAAGACATCTATATACGCTGTGTCAATCCATCGTGCCCTGCTAAAGAGTATGAAACACTGTGTTTTTTTGTTTCAAAGGATGGAATGGACATTGAATATGCTGGTCCTGAATTACTCAAACGTTTGTATGAACAGAAAAAGATAAAAACAATTGCCGATATCTATGCACTTACACGTGAGGACCTTTTACAGGTTGAGCGGATGGGCGATAAAATTGTGGATAAAATTATAGATTCCATCAATCAGCGAAGAGAGGTCAGCCTGTCACAATTTTTGCGATCACTGGGTATTCGTAATGTTGGTGACCATATAGCAAAAGTTATTGCCCGCCATGTACGCTCACTGGATAAATTGCAGGAACTATCGCCACAGGAACTTATGAGGATACCTGAAGTGGGACCAGGTGTTGCACAGTCAGTGTATGATTACTTCCATGATGAGGAGTCGTTGAAGATTATCAAAACAATGCTGAGCAATGGAGTTGTTGTAAAAGATGAAGTTGTGGAAGAAGCCTCTGAAAATCCATTTAAAGGTAAAACGGTTGTGTTTACAGGAACGCTGAAGAGTATGTCAAGACAGGAGGCAGAAAACCTGATTGAATCATTGGGAGGCAAGGCTTCAAGCTCAGTAAGTAAAAAAACTGATTTTGTTGTTGCAGGCACTGAGGCTGGTTCCAAACTTGAAAAGGCACAAACACTCAATGTGCGCATACTATCCGAAGAAGAATTTTTGAAGATGGTGGGAAGGGAATAATGAAGATTGAATTGCTGCGTAAGCTTTCAGGGCATTACTATGTGCTTAGTGTACCTTTGTTCTATGTATCGTTTTTAACACCTGTAAATTTATTTGCGCCGCTTTTGTCAGTATTTGCCTGGGTGTGCCTTGTACCTCTGTTTGTGTACATACGAAGTAAGCTGCTGAAAGACGTTTACATAACATCATTCATTACAGGACTTTTTGGGTTTGGTGTTGTTTACTACTGGATGGGTGATTTTGGACAGGCACTGCCGTATGGCAAGGTTGTGATTGTAGCCCTTATTGTTCCGTGCATATCGGTCTTTTTTGCTACAAAGATTTTGCTTGCTGAATATCTGTCGCGAATGTTTCCACGTCTTACTATGATACTATATCCATCGGTGTGGATTGCATTTGACTGGGTACAGTCTATTGGTACCATGGCGTTCCCCTGGAATTTTTTAGGTTACACGCAATATCCGTTTATTCACTTCATTCAGATAGCGTCAATTACTGGAATCTTTGGTATTACGTTTATCATTGTGTTTGCAAATATCAGCATTGCTGAATTAATACAGGCAAAGCTTTGTAACAGTAACTATCGCCCTGCATTACTTGCGTGCAGTATTGTGTGTGTTGTTGTAATGGTATCAACGGGTTATGGTTTCATAAGATTCAAGCACCATCATGAGTATACAAATTCACACCTGCGTGTTGCCATGGTGCAGTCATGTTTTTCGCCATGGGAAAACTGGACAAGAAATAAATATATTTATCTGGATATTCTTAAAACGTTAACACAGCAGGCTATGCAGCATGACCCTGATATTGTGGTGTGGTCAGAATCCGCAACGCTCGAGAACATTTCATATAGCTACTTCAATGGCAATCTGAATCATTTTGAAGAAGAAGTGCTGGCGCTGGCTGCAACCAACCGTGTGCCCCTGCTAACAGGTGAAATTGGCATTATTGAAGATGTGGTAAAAAGGCGGTATTATCCGCAAAACAGCATGGTGCTTATCAACTCAGCAGGCCAGGTTGTTGACACGTACGCCAAAATACATTTAGTACCCTTTGGGGAGTGGTTTCCGTACGGGGAACTGTTCCCGTTTGTGAATGACATCATTGATGCATTTGGTGGTTCAAACTTTATTCCTGGTGATAGCCCGCGTATTTTTACCATTGGTTCATTTAGATGTGCCCCACTTATATGCTATGAAAATATTTTTCACAGATTATGCAGGTATTATGCAAATGCAGGCATTGACTTTTATGTAAACATCACTAATCTTTTATGGACCGAAAATCCAGTTGGTCCCATGCAGCATTTTTACTTTTCAGTTTTCAGAGCAATTGAAAATGGCATATGGTTTGTCAGTGCGGGCAATTCAGGTTTTACGGCACTCATAGATCCGTATGGGCGTATTACTACTTCAGTGCCGCTCATGAAAAAAACATACTGTGTGGGTGATATGGATTTGAGTATGAATACAGGCACAGTGTATCGCCTGTGTGGTGATGTTATCCTGTATGTTGCATGGGCTTTTATTCTTGTGTTATGTGCGATAGTTACTGCTAATAAGCTTAATACATATAAAAGGAAACGCTGATGCGCATAATCTACTGTACTGATGTCCATGGCGCGTTTGAACGCGTACGAGAACTATTGTATGAAACAATAGCCGATGTGTATATCATCTCTGGTGATTTGATAGACATTCCATTTTACAATATGGACAGCGCAATTCGCTACTATGAGTTGCAGATGTATTTTGACAATATGCGTAAGCAAATGGGCCGTGATGATGTCACGGTGGAAGATTTTGTTGATGAGCTTATGGAAATGCCGCATATCACGGAAGAGACAGCAGAACTGGGTGCAAAATATCAGCAGTACACCATACGTGCGCGCAGAGTGATGCAGCAAAAGTATAAGGTGTTGGCAAATATTTTTAGCTTTAAACCGCAAACATATATTTTTGCACTGCCCGGCAATTACGATATGGATTTAAAATACACATCGCTTCACGACAGGGACCTGCATCTGCACTGGCATCAGGTCGATGATCAGATTATTGCTGGCTATGGTGGGGCAGATGTATTCACGGCAGGTATACCACAAAAGTATGTTGTGCCCTATAGAGCTGGCATTGGTATTGATGATAGAAAAAACGAGATGTACAATTTTTTCAAAGCAGTACGACCAACTATCATTGTGACACATCAGCCTGCCCATGGAGTGCTTGACTGGCTGCCACCTGTAGGTCCAACAGGCTCCCCTGCGCTCAGAACCTATTGCGACAATAATCCTGTTATTCTGTGTTTAACTGGCCACATTCACGGATCATGGGGTATGAAGGAAGTTGAACATACGTTGTATTTAAATCCATCGCCATTTGGGGACATTACCACCGTGCACCATGATGTGCTTGAGGGAGGGTTTTTTTATCAGATAGAACTTGATGGAAAAACTATAGAGCACATACTGTATAGAAAGTTATATAACGAACGTGTGTATGATTTAGCGGAGTATACTAAAAAAGACGGTGAGTGGGTAGAAACCGTTATTGATGAAGGACGATATAATGCAAAGAAGAAATTAATGAATGTTGATATGAATATTCAGCAGTATTCACATATACCTGAGATTGAGTTATTTAAAGAAATAAAAAATTTTTTCAGGATGTTTCAAACTGAGGAATCAGAATTGCGTGTAGAAAAAATGGAGGAGATAGTTAAGCGTATTGAACCTGTGATTGAAGACATTGCAATGGATGTGCTTGGATCAGTCAATGTTGGATTATCACAGCCAAGTTCGGATATCGATATGGTACTGTATTTGCGGTGTGGATTGCAATGCCCTGATAATCTTTTATCGTGTAGTTGCTGTAAAGATGCAGCAGAGATGATACGAAATGCATTGCAGGATGAATATAAATTTGAAGTGCTTGATTGTATTGATCTGAACGAAGTTGAAAAAAATATAAAACAGAAAAACTACGAATCGGAAACTTTGCAGCGGTTTGTAGCATACCGCTCTATCTGTCGTCCCATAAATTATCGTGTTATTGCACCTCTTGAAGATATGCTTAATCAGGACATAGAATTTCGCAAGGAGGTTGAAGGGAGCATACGTTCATATTTTAAGATTTTTGTTACCACTTCACAGCATGTCCGTTCGTTCAAAAAGTATGAAAACAGATTAAAAACGATTGGTATCAGGCTTCCCGACTCAATTAGAAGAAAGATTTTGCAGTATTTGCAAAGTGAAGAAGACGATATTTTATAAAAAATGAAGTGTATACTTATGCTGCTCTAACCAACAGTGTACAATAAATATTAATCATAACTTTTTTTGTATTTGTAAAAATCAAAACTTTTATGAATACGAATATATGGATATTCCTGTTTAACATATTCTTCCACATCAGGTGTACAGCTGTAACAGACCACAAAACCAATAATTTCGCCTTCCAGTGTATTCTGTAAACGTTTGATCATCTTATCAAAACTTTCTACATCTTTTTTGCCTAATTGTGCTTTGCTTTCACCAATAATGTAGACCTTGTTGCCATTTTTAGTTCCTTCAGAATAAATATTAATTTCATCATACCGCTTATCAGGATATGTAATATATCTGCGGTCAACGGTGGTGATGGTAACACCATATTCCTTAAATGCATAATCTGGGATATATTTCATGATTGTATCTTCAAGTGTATAACCAATAGTGTGGGTAAGATCGCCCAATATTCTTCTGGTTGTTCTGTGGTCTTCAGCAAGTTGCCTTAACTCAATCTGAGTTTCTTTTAAAGCAACAGTCAATTCTTCCATTTTGATGGTAAGAGAATCAACTCGCTGTTCAGTACGTTTTTGAGCTTCGGTCAATTCTTTGATACTCTGTTCGGTTTTATTTTGTCTTTCAGTTAATTCTTTAATGCTTTGCTCGGTACGTTTTTGAGCTTCAGCTAAATCTTTGACAGTAATGGCTAAATCCGTTATTGCTTTTTGTAATACTTTAAAATCAGAACGTGTAACATAGTGTTCTTTAATACGTTCATCTATTAGTGATAGAATTTCAGCACGTTGTTGCTGAGTAAATTTACGAGCTGTTGTTGGAGCCATTACTGTACCTTAAGATATGTTCAATAATTTACTAAACACTAATATAGATATTCTTTTATTTTAAATCAACAAAAATTTTATTCGTGTTTGGATTCTTTAAGGATTTTTATTACAAAAATTTTAGTTGTATTTTCCAACGTTATCGATTATTGTTATACATGGAAGGCTGGTTTTATTGATAACTGAGGAATTATAATGAATAATAAAAAAAAAGAAAAAACTGCTAAGAAAAAAGTAACGCCATCCCAGACTCATAACGTTGTTCATCCCGAATCATTCAATCCTCTATATAATATGGACATTTTTAGTATTATTGCCAATGTCAGTGCCGATGCTATCACCATATTTGACATGAATTTTAATATTGTTTATGTAAGTCCGTCTAATGTTACTTTACGTGGTTATTCTCTGGATGAATTAAAAAAACAAAAACTTGAACAGATTTTAACACCAGATTCTTTGAAAAAGGCACTTGAGGTATTTAAGGAAGAACTTGAAAACGAAAAAAGTAAAAACGTTGACCCAAATAGAAGCAGGATCCTGGAACTGGAACATTACCGCAAAGGTGGATCAACAATATGGCTGGAAACACAGGTTTCATTTATTCGTGATACTAAAAATAAGCCAATAGGGATACTGGTTATATCCCGGGATATTACTAAAAGGAAAGCAATTGAGGATCAATTATTTCTTTTCAAATATCTGGTTGAAAATTCTTCGTATGCCATAGGCATGTCCACACCTGAAGGGAAACACTACTACCAGAACAAAGCATTTGATGAACTGTTTGGTGATATTGGTACTGATCCACCCAGGACGTTATATGTTGATCGTAAGATTGGAAAAGAAGTGTTTAACACAATTATGGCTGGTAGTTCATGGAATGGCCAGGTAAAAATGTATGATAAAAATAAAAACGTTATAGATGTTCTTTTGCGTGCTAATGCCATTAAGGATAAAGATGGGAATATAATAGGACTTGTTGGTATTCATGAGGATATCACCACAATCAAGTTAATGGAAAAGATACTGAAAGAAAACGAGGAAAAATTCAAAGCAATCTTTGAGTCAACAACCGATGCTGTTTTTATCATGAAAGATGATATATGTATTGATTGCAACCCTGCAACACTTACCATGTTTAACTGTACACGCGAGGATATTATAGGCAAATCAGCACATCAGTTTCACCCTGTCTTGCAGCCTGATGGGGAAAAGTCAAAACCACTGGCATTACAATATATCAAAAAAGCAAAAGCAGGTATTCCGCAGCATTTTGAATGGCAACACATAAAAACAGATGGCACGCCTTTTTATACTGAAGTAAGTTTAAATAAGCTGGTAATAAGTAAGGAAGTTTTTTTACTGGCAATAGTGAGGGATATTACTCACCGGAAAGAGATAGAAAACCGATTAAAAAAAAGTGAAGAATGGTACAGAACACTATTTAATACATCACCGGATGTTATTGTGATTTATGATTTTGAAGGTAATATATTGGCTGCAAATCATGCAGCAAGGGACATGTATGGTGTTGGTACAACTGGTGAACTGATGTCTGATGTTACCAATATTCTGGATTTGCTGGACGAAGAGGATAAACGTAAAGCAATTACAAATATGAGTAATACCCTTAAAACCGGGTATGCTGAAGGCAATATTTATACAATAAAAAACAAGAATGGCCAAAAAATCACTGTTGAAGTCCATTCATCAGTCCTTCCCGATGGTGAAGGTAAACCTCAGGCATTTATAAGCATAATCAGGGATATTAGTGGGCGTATAAGGGCAGAGGAAGAATTAAAAGAAAGGGAAGCAAAGTATCGTACTTTGTTTGATTCAGCAAATGATGCCATATTTTTAATGGATAAAGAAATATTTATAGATTGTAATAAAAAAACACTGGAAATGTTTGGATGCACACGGGAAGAGATAATTGGCACACCACCGTATGTTTTTTCACCTGAATTTCAACCTGATGGGAGATCCTCAAAGGAAAAAGCACTGGAAAAGATTAATGCAGCTTTACAGGGCCATCCGCAGTTTTTTGAGTGGCAGCATTGCACATATGACAGGACACCATTTGATACTGAAGTGAACCTGAATGCCTTTGAACTGGGTGGTAAACAGTATATTCAGGCAATAGTGCGTGATATTACTGAAAGAAAAAAGGCTGAAAAAGCTTTGCTTCTAAGTGAACAACAATATCGCATTCTGGTTGAAACAGCAAAGGAAGGAATATGGAAGATTGAAAATCATATTACAACATACGTCAATAAAGCAATGGCTGATATGCTGGGATATACTCAGGAGGAAATGATTGGTAGATCAATTTTTGATTTTATGTTTGAAGAAGACATCCCGGTTTTACAAAAACGTTTAAAAGAAAAACGTGCAAAAGGTATAGATGAGGTATACGAAGACAGAAGGAAGAAAAAAGACGGGAGTGAACTATGGGCGATAGTTTCAGCTAAAGCGATTATTGATGAAGAGGGAAAATATATAGGATCATTTGCATTATATACTGATATAACTGAAAGAAAAAAGGCTGAGCATAGATTAGCTGAATACAGCAAGAAACTTGAAAATGTCATAGAAGCAACAAATGCTGGTACATGGGAGTGGAATGTTCAGACGGGAGAAACAGTATTTAATGAAATATGGGCAAACATGCTGGGATATACTTTACAGGAACTATCGCCAGTATCCTTAAAAACGTGGGAATTGTTAACTCATCCAGATGATTTACAAAAAGCATATACATTGTTACAAAAACATTTCAGTGGGGAACTGCCATTATATGAATGTGAAATTCGGATGAGGCATAAAAGCGGTAAATGGATATGGGTACTGGATAAAGGACAGGTAGTAAGCTGGACTGCTGATGGCAAGCCATTAATGATGTATGGGACTCATATAAATATAACACGATTAAAAGAGACAGAAACAGCGCTACAACAATCTAAACTGTTTATTAAGAATGTTCTGGATACTATTCCTGTTCGGGTTTTCTGGAAAGACAAAAATTTGCACTATTTAGGCTGCAACAGGCCGTTTGCTCAGGATGCCGGATTTAATAATCCTGAAGAATTAACAGGTAAAACTGATTACGATATGGTGTGGGCCAACGAAGCAGAGTTTTACAGAGCTGATGATAGATCTGTCATTGAAACGGGAATACCAAAATTAGGTTATGAGGAGCCTCAAACAACACCTGATGGTAACATAATATGGTTGCGTACAAGCAAGGTGCCTTTGAAGGATGAGAATGGTGAAATTATTGGTGTTCTGGGAACGTATGAAGATATTACTGAAAAGAAAAAAGCAGAACAGCAAATCAAAGAAAGCGAAGAACGTTACCGAAATTTAGCTGAATCAACACAGGATTTAATTGCCCTTCATGATATGGATGGTATTATACAATACGTTAATCGAGCAGTCATTAATATTTCGGGATATACACAAGAAGAAATAATTGGCAATAGCATATTGATGTTTGTACCCCGTAAATACAGGCGTTCAATATATGAACGCCATGCAAAGCGATTGTCAGGTTATTTGGGGGTTGAACAATATGAAACTGAATTTATTAATAAATTTGGCACGTTGATTCCGGTACAGGTTACTTCAACCCCTATTGTTAAAGATGGTAATATTGTATCAATAATGATTGTTGCTCACGATTTGACTCAACGAAAGATTGCCGAAGAGTTACTTGTGAAAAATAAAGAACGATTAGAAGCAGCTATAGCAATATTGCAGTTTGATGCAAAAGATACTCATGAACTTTTTGAGTATGTTCTTGAAAAAGCTCTGCAGCTTACTGGAAGCAAGATTGGATTTATATTAAATTATGATGACAATGAAAAAAAATTTGTGCTTAACGCCTGGTCAAAAGAGGTAATGCATGAATGCACAATGATTGAAAAACCTGAAGTGTATTATTTAGATACGGCAGGTATATGGGCAGAAACAGTGCGACAGGCACGGCCCATTATCATAAATAATTATAAAGAAACTAATCCGCTAAAAAAAGGATACCCTGAAGGTCATGTGGACATTGACAGATTTTTAGGAATACCGGTGTTCAGGAATAAGGAGATAGTTGCCACGGTAGGTGTGGCAAACAAAGAAGCAGATTATACTGAAATGGATGTATTGCAGTTAACGCTCTTAATGGATGCTGCGTGGAAGTCGTATGAACGTATGCAGGTGACAGGTGCACTTGCTGAAAGCGAAGAAAAGTTCAGAACACTTGCCGATTCCAGCCCTATGGCTATTATGATGTATCAGGATGATACATTTGTATATGTGAATAAAGCGGCTGAGCAAATTTCAGGCTACAGTTTTGAAGAAGTGGCTCATTTGAATTTCTGGTTTCTGGTACATCCTGAAGATAAAGAAATGCTTATTAATAAAGCACAACGGCGGCAGCAGGGCGGACAGGGGTTAGATAGCTATGAATTCAGGATTATAAGTAAAGATGGGCAGGTTAAATGGGTTTATATTACAAGTGCAACAGTACAATATAAGGGTAAGCCTGCTGGTCTTGTTTCAGTACTTGACATAACTGATCGTAAAAAGGCAGAAGAAGCACTATTTGAAGAAAAAGAAAAGTTGCGTATTACTTTGCAGAGTATTGGTGATGGTGTTATTGCCACGGATACTGATGGAAGGGTGGTAATCATCAATGAAACAGCACAACAGCTTACTGGATATTCACAGGTAGAAACTATAGGCAAGCACCTTTCGGAAATTTTTACAATTGTCCATGAACTATCGGCCAAACCATTAGAAAACCCCGTTGACAAAGTGTTATCTACAGGGCATGTATATGAACTGTCAAATCATACTGTACTTGTGGCAAAAGATGGCACGCGACGTGTCATTGCTGACAGTGCTGCACCAATTAAGGATAAAGCGGGCAATATTGTAGGTGTGGTACTGGTATTCAGGGATATGACTGAAAAACTGCAATTGATTGAACAAATACAGAGAGCACAGAAATTAGAATCCATTGGCCTTCTGGCAGGTGGGATTGCACATGATTTCAATAACATACTTGAAGGAGTATTTGGATACATTGGGCTGGCAAGTGCATATGTATCTGATAGCACTGTTTCTGAGATGCTGGCAAATGCGCTGAAGTCAATTCAACGTGCAAAAGGGTTAACAGGGCAGTTGTTGACATTTTCAAAAGGCGGCCAGCCCGTTAAGAAGGTTCAATCTATTATTCCGCTTCTTCAGGATACAGTGCAGTTTGCAATAAGCGGTTCTAATGTCAAAGCACAGTTTTCTATTGATGATAATCTTGATTATGCTGAAATTGATTATAATCAAATTTCACAGGTAATTCAAAATATTGTCATCAATGCAGTGCAGGCAATGCCAATGGGGGGAATCATCACAATAGGTGCAGGCAATATATCCTTTGCTGAAGGGGAGCATCCATTATTGCAGGGAGATTATATCAGGGTAACTATCGCCGATCAGGGTATTGGTATTCCTAAAGAGGTTTTGCCAAAAATTTTTGATCCTTTCTTTACTACCAAAAGTATGGGACAGGGATTAGGACTTGCTACAAGCTATTCAATTATTGCACGTCATCAGGGTACCATTGAAGTTGAATCAGAGCCTGGCAAAGGTACGACGTTTTATATTTATATTCCCGCAACAAAAAAAGAACCAGCAGAACCAAAGAAAGTTGAAGAAAGGAAAGTATCAAAAGGTGGCAGGATTCTGGTGCTGGATGATGAACCTATGATGCGCGAAATTATGCTAAAATTTCTGGAGCATCTGGGTTTTAATGCTGTAGCGGTGGATGACGGCAGGGATGCAATAAATATGTATATAAAAGAAAAAGAATCAGGAACACCATTTAATGCTTTAATCTTTGATATGACCATTAAAGGCGGGATGGGTGGCAGAGAGGCTATTGAAGAGATTAGAAAGTATGATAAAGATATTCTGGCATTTGTCATGAGCGGTTATCATGAAGATCCGGTGCTGGCACATCCCCAGGATTATGGCTTTAACGGTGGATTATGTAAGCCTTTTACGTTAGAAGAATTAGAGGCAATGTTAGCAAGGTATTTTTGATATAGTATGTAAGAGGAAAATTGAAAGCAATACTCAAACCTTCAACAATAGCTATATTCAAAAAGCATGGGTGGCGTGTTGACAGGGCTATTCATAATTATTTGTATTTTGTCTTCTATTATCCTTATGTGTTTATACTTTATCATACATTTAAATTTTTGACTGATCATTTTTCCTGGTTTACACCACTGCGACATTTTCTTAAATTTGCGTTTGATCGGTATCATGCCAAGATATTATCATTTGGTGATACCAGAAAAATTTTAGAATTAAACAGGGATATTGCACATATTAGTGATTCCAATAGAAGCATTATCCCTTACAAATTTGCGTATAAGATCATCTTTACTGAGCCTGATTTTATTGCAGTGATGGATTGCCCCTGTAAAAAAACTATGGGTGATGAAGAATGGGCAATACATTCCTGTATTGCTATTGGTAAACCAGTTGCATCGTTCTGGCTTGAGCATGGAAAAAAATATAATGTAGAAAGAATAACCCAACATCAGGCACTTGAACTTATTAAAAATTTTAGGAAGCATGGATATATTACACAGGCCTTTTTTAAGGTTGCTACTGGTGGCAGTACGGGAGTTATATGCAACTGTCATCCAAAATCCTGTGTCAGCTTAAAGGCAACACAGTTTGCTAAAAAGTTTGATGCTTCATTATCAATGAATGCCGCGGCAGGATATAGTGTAGTACACGATGAAACAAAATGCAAACATTGCGGGGATTGTTCAAGAATATGCCCTTTCAATGCAATCAGTGTAAGTAACACTTCATGGATGTATAATAAAAATGATTGTGCTGGATGTGAACTCTGTGTGGAACACTGCACACATAACGCATTATCGATGGATATTGATAAATCAAAACCACGTCCTTTAGATATTGCAGCATTGCCATTAAAGTACTGAAAAACTCTGGAAAACCCTGTTAAAATAAACTTCATATTTGTAGAATGCTTTCTCAGGTGCACTGCACTCAATAATAAAAACTGTATCATTATTATGTATGAGCCTTATCCTGTGAATGGATGTGCCCTGGCTTCTATATGTTGTAACAATAATTCCACCATCTTGTGTTGATGTCTTGATAATGAAGTGAGCGTTTGGATCTTTTTCCCAAATATTCCACGTAAGTTCATGGAGCATGTCAGTTTGGCTGTCTTTAACTTTATATATTTTGATATACACTGTTTTTGAATACGCACAAATAAATTCATGGGAAATACCCCTCATCATTTCTGATTTGTCCCAGTCAGGAAGGTCTACTTTAAAACCTAAGGCGCTTGTATGGGAAGTGATACAATTCAATGATTCATTTGCAAAAGAATGATGCAATGTAAATAGTAAAATACATATAACGATCAATAACCTATTCATGGATTGTCCTCTTTTTTAAGAGTTTTTATAGCATCTTAGAAATAGATAATTATGGATGAATTTGCAACAATTTTTTTGGTAATAGATTGTTAATACTAAAATTAATATTTCTTCATGTTCTTTTAATAAGATAGTGTCCTATTAAGTGTGTCTAAAAATTAATTGAAAAAAGTTCTCCCTTCACTATGACATTGTATACTAATAATCACAATGAAAGGAGAACCGCACATGAAAACTAATTGTCATCAAGAAGTAAAGGATAAGTATTATCAGGAAGTCAAGTCATTTTTAAAGCGATTTCTTGAAAAGCTTATGTATGAAGAAAGGATGATATATTTACAAGATAATGGATGTGATAAAGGTAATGGTTATTATGAGCGGGATTTACTGACGGCATATGGTAACATAGAAGGGCTTGAAGTGCCGAGGGTACGAAGTGGGATGTTTAAGCCACAACTACTACCGTACAGGCGGCGGGCATGGTTTGATATAGAAGATATAGTATATGCGATGCATATGACAGGATCAAGTGTACGGGACATAAAGCGATTTATTGAAAAGGTATATTCAGCATACTATAGTGCTG
>JARYLT010000032.1 GCA_029907515.1 Spirochaetota bacterium
AAATGTACAGGCGTTTCCATGAAATTATTCATGACGAGCAACCCTATACTTTTTTATATTGCACTCCAGCACTGGTGGTTGTCAGCAAACGTTTTAATAATGTTATTGTCCATAAAAGAGGCCTGAATTATACTGAATGGAAGGTCAGACAGTAATAATGAAATACTATATTTTAAAACGAATTCTTATTATCATACCAACATTTATTGGTATAACATTTATTACATATCTTATGATACGGCTGGCACCTGGCGATTATACTTCTTTACGAGCAGGTGTAGAAGGTGAATTGAAAGCAGGAGCCCTTTCAAAAGAGATATTTGAACAGGAAAAGAAACTCTATGGGCTTGATAAGCCAGTAATTGTGGGTTATGCAGAATGGTTTTATAAAACAGTAAAACTTGATTTTGGAACTTCACGTAAAGATGGGCGTAAAGTTATATCCCATATTGCGGATGCATTGCCAATTACGTTAGCATTGAACATTCTTTCTATCATTATAGTGTATATTATCTCTATCCCATTGGGCATTTATTCTTCAATAAAAAAAGATACAGTGCAGGACAGAATTATAAGCCTCACACTATTTTTGCTTTATTCTTTACCTTCATTCTGGGTTGCGTTGTTGTTGCTAAAATACTTGAGTGGTGGGGATTACCTGAATTTATTCCCATTAGGCGGCTTATATTCAGACTGGTTTGATCAGTTAAATCTTTTTCAGAAAGCAATGGATATACTCTGGCATTTAATTTTGCCAGTAGTAACATTAACCTATGGTGGTTTTGCATTTCTATCACGCTACACACGGGCAACCATGCTGGATGTTATTAATCAGCAATATATTATTACAGCACGTGCAAAAGGACTATCCGAACAAAGGGTTTTGTTTGTTCATGCTTTCCGAAATTCTTTAATTCCATTATTGACACTTATGGCAACCATGCTACCTGGTCTTTTAGGTGGCAGTGTTATAGTAGAATCTATCTTTTCAATACCTGGAATGGGTATGCTGGCATTCGAATCCATACTTTCACGAGATATTCCTATTATCATGGCCATAACCTCAATTTCGGCCTTCTTAACGCTCATTGGTATTTTCCTTGCAGATATTATGTATGCAATTGCCGATCCTCGTATACGACTGGAGGCTAAACAATGAAAGGCTACTGGTCAATTGTATGGAAACGCTTTAAACAAAACAAACTGGCTGTAGTTGGCCTCTGTATTGTTATTTTTCTATTTGTAATTGCATTATGTGCACCGTTAATTGCCAATAATAAACCTTATATTGTGATTTACAAAGATAAACTTTATTTTCCAATTCTATTTGAGTATCCTGAATTTTCAGGTTTAGATTTTAAAAAAATCGATGGATTCAAAATATTTCCACCAATACCATATTCATATTCTGAATATGACCTCAATGCAATCGTGCTGCCACCCAGTGCTAAACATATTTTAGGAACTGACGAGCAGGGTAGAGATTTAGCAGCACGCATGTTATATGGCACTCGTGTATCTATCTTTGTTGGATTTGTAGCAGTATTCATTTATGTATCTATAGGTATAATTATTGGTGCCTTAGCTGGATTTTATGGAGGATGGGTAGATATTATTATCTCTCGTATTATAGAAATTGTTATGTGTTTCCCAACGTTTTTTTTAATTCTTACTATCCTGGCGCTATGGGGTCAGAGCCTGCTTAACGTTATGATTGTAATTGGCATAACAGGGTGGACAGGAATCGCCCGTATTGTACGTGGTGAATTTCTTAAACTACGTGAACAGGATTTTGTTATTGCTTCAAAAGCGCTTGGTGCACGAGATTACTGGATTATTTTTAAACATATACTACCCAATGCCATGGCACCTGTTATGGTATCAGCAACATTTGGTATAGCTTCTACCATACTTATTGAGTCGTCATTAAGCTTTTTAGGATTTGGAGTACAACCACCAACACCAAGCTGGGGTGATATATTATCACAATCACGGGATTTCATTGATTTTGCATGGTGGTTGACTTTGATCCCAGGATTTGCTATATTCATAACTATCACATCTTACAATTTAGTTGGAGAAGGATTGCAGGATGCGCTTGATCCAAAACAATATCGCTAAAATTGTACTCATACTATTCATATCTAATACTATTGCATGTCTTTCCTTTTTTGAAGCAAAACAGGAAACAAATGACCTCTTACCCAGTGAAATAGAATTATATACCTGGAAACTGGTAAAAAGTATTACTATTACTAATAATGATGCTATTGGGAACATTTCACCTGATTATTATAAATACTATAACGTCATGGAAATAGTTAAAGGCGATTATCAATCAATTAATAACAGTTCATTTTTTTTAACAGTAACTATCGCCAGAACAGTAACAGTTGATGATGCATATGGGTTATTTACGCGTGAAAGGATTAATGGGGAAAAATCTTTCTATAAAAACGATTACAGCATATACTGGAAAAATAAGAGTATCGCATTTAAAGGAAATATTTTTCTAAAAGTTGAAACGAACGATCTTGATTTTATACAAACTCAAAAAAGCATAATTGAAACAATACTGCAAAAAATCCAAAATGCTCACGCCATACCTGATTATGTTGTCAGGATATCGAAATATTGTGACATTGATAGCATAATATTATTCAATGAAGGTATTTCACAAATTCCATATTTAAAAAACATTATGGCTGGTAAAAAAATTATAGAATCTAAAGATATCATGGTATTTTTTAAAATTTATTCTACAAATATTGATGCATCACAAAATTTTGATGCAATTTTAAAAAATGATAGTACACTGATGATTTTAGAATCAGGTAAAGTAAAAATAGCTTTTAAAAAATGTGGCGATAGTTACTGTTATATAGCCCAGTATAAAGAATGGATATTTGGTTTGTATGACATTGTTGACTATAATGCTGGTAAACAATACATTAATGCTATTTATAAAGAACTGAGTAATCCCTGAATGTTCTATATTATTGGTGACATACACGGTTATTATAACAAATTATCAGGACTTTTTGAAAAAGTAAAGAAGCATATTACTGATGATGATACAATCATTTTTTTAGGGGATTATATTGACCGCGGAAAACATTCTTTTGAAGTTATAGAATTTTTGATTGATTTACAACATAACTACAATACAGTTTATTTACGTGGTAATCATGAATCCATGTTTCTGGATTATCTGCAAGGTAGAGAAATTCCATTGTATATGTATAATGGTGGACAGGCAACAATAGATTCCTATATACAAATGGTGGGTTCATTACGATTGCCAGAAGATCATAAAGCATTTTTCAATAGTTTGAAATTATATTATGAAACTGATGATTTTATTGCATTGCACGCAGGCATGCGACCTGGTATACCAGTTGAGTTGCAATCGCCTTATGATATGATATGGATTAGAGAAGATTTCTATTTAAAACAGTACCGATGGCCAAAACTGTTAGTATTTGGGCATACAACAACTGTTAATATTACTGGCCTACCGATTTATGAAATTTATGATGATGTACACAAAAATATTATTGGTATTGATACCGGTGCTGCTTATGGTGGCCCATTAACTTGCTTACGCCTTCCTGATAAAAAAATATTTCAATCATACTGATTTAGATTAAATCTACTTTATGTCATAAAAAGTTCTTGATATTTTTTAATAATAAACTATCTGTTAAAAAGTATTATATGTTTATTAATTATAACGTATCGTTATTTTATTGAGACTAAATTGTACATTAATTTTATTCATGTTGATATTTTTACATGCAGGAATAAATACTATGATTTTTCGTATTTTCAATATATGATTGTAATGTCGATTATTAATAATAAACCTAAATATTGTCCATGATAATTATAAAGGAAACATGATTATGAATATATTTGAATGGTTAAATAAGAAATTTTCGTATACATTTGCATTATGTTTTTTTACTATTTTTGGTGGATGGATGAGTGCAGTATTTGGATATTATCTTGGCACATCATTTATACTTTCTGAGTATAATGAAATGCATTCACTTGCTATAAAGTGGATGCCTTTAGCGGTGCTTATTCCAACTTTACTGCATTATATAACATTTGGTTTTTTAACCCCTTTAGGAATTCCTGCATTTTTTAAATCTTTACGTGATGTTAATAATGCATTTAAGGGGGGGACACTCAATCCATCTCTTTCAGATGAGAATCTCCAGGTATTGTATATCCAATTGTCACATCTTCCGATGTACAATATGGTTGCAGCATCACTATTTGGTACATTGTGCGGCTTTTTTTTAATGGGATTTGGCTACTATGACATGATTACACATGGTACCTTTACCATAATTAAAATGAAAATTGGTATCAAGATAGTAACCATTGGTGTTTTAGTTGTTGTTGTATTATACGGTATGTCAACATATTTATTAACTGAAATTATTACCAATCCACACAGAGCACTGGTATATCAGGAATTACGTCAACGTAATATTAATATTTATCCTCGTGGATTAATTGGTTTGCGGATTAAATTTAGCTTTTTCATCATACTTATGATTATAACTCTTTTAACGTTTGCTGCAATGATGGAACAGCACCGGTTATATGAAGAAACACGATATATAAATATTCTAACATATTTCTTAGTTTCTATTGTTGCTGGTGTTTTTCTCATGTATATAAATTCAGATTCGGTTATGCGAATTCTGGATGAAATGGGTATTGTTACAAAAAGGATTTCCTCAGGACAGGAAGCATGGTTCAGAGTAATGTCTTATGAAAGGGAGTTTGCCGAAATAGAATTTTCAATCCTGGAGATGGCAAAAGAAATTGAAGAACACAGAAAAAACTTAGAGTTAAAAGTTGAACAACGAACAGAAGAGCTGCGTGAAGCACTGGCAAGCCTTAAAGAAAAAGATGACATGATTCAGAAACAATTAGAGATAGCTAGCAATATACAGCGCAGTATATTGCCAGGCCGTATCGATGACTGGAATGAGCTTAAATTTTCTGTACGATATATTGCTATGGAAAAGATTGGTGGTGACTTTTATGATGTATATCAGATGAAAGGAGATAAATTAGGAATACTGGTTGCTGATGTATCTGGCCATGGTATACCAGCTGCACTTATTACGTCGATGGCAAAAATTTCATTTAGTTCTGCAACTCAGCAATATGATTCACCAAAAAGGGTATTCCAGGAAGTCAACCAAAACATCCTTGAACATATCAAAACTCAGGATTATATGACTGCTTTTTTTGTGGTTATAGACGATGATTATAATGTTACCTATGCTAATGCAAGCCATCAAAAAGCAATTTTGATACGTTCTGATGAAGGCAGGACAGAGCTTCTTGATACCAATGGATTATTTATAGGTGCTATTGAAGAAGCTCGAGAAACCTATGAAGAAAAAGAAACAAAATTAAAATATGGTGACCGCCTATTGCTATATACCGATGGTATACCTGAAGCTGCTAATATGGAACGTGAAGAATATTCGGTTGAAAGGCTTCTTGAAATTTCTCTTAAAAACAGACATCTACCTCTGGATGATTTCACCAGTTACATAATAGAAGATGTACAACGTTTTAAAGGTAAAGCACCTGTAGAAGATGATATAACATTACTGGTTATTGAACTTGCTCGAGATGAAGCTGTTGATATTATAAAACAGGCAAAAAAATTAATTGATGAACATAAATATTATGAAGCAATTGATTATTTAGAAAGAAGTTTGGCTCTCTATCCCAATAATCGCAAACTTATATATAATTTAGCAAAAAACTATTTCAGAGTAAATAACTTTGGCAAGGCAACTGAATTGATTGAACAATATTTAGAAATGGATAAACGAAATAAATATGCATATTATGTTGGTGGTGCAGCTTATTATCAGATGATGAACTATGAAAAAGCAATACAATTGCTTGAAAAAGCTCAAAGTTTGGACCCCAACTTCACCAATGCATTATTTGCATTAGGTATGGCCTATAAGAAAATAGGCATGTATCAGGATGCTTTACAGATTTTTGAGCGCGTTGCAAATATTGACCCTGATAATAAAATGGCACTATTTGAAATCAATGAAATTCGTAAAGGGTTAGCCTAATTATTGGTCTTACTGTGTAATATTTATTGTTCCATCTGGCATTATATGCATATATAGCTTTTCTATTTTCGCAGAGTAATTGTAATTTTCATCTGGCTGATATAGTTTCATTACATCATTAACGTATGTAATAGTTGATTTTATATTTGGAACAGCCATATTTTTTCTTACAATTCCTAAACCTGCATGATAAGCAGCTAAAGCCAAAACAATATCATTTTTGAATACAGATAATAACGACTTAAAATGTTTTACACCAGCTTGAATATTCTGATGGGGATCAAATGGGTCCTGTACATTATATGCCTGTGCAGTTTCCTGCATAAGTTGCATTAATCCCATGGCACCAGATACAGAAACGGCATCTTTATTGAAATTGGATTCAACTTTAATAATGCAGCGTATTAGCTGAGGGTCAATATTTTCAATTTTACAAATATTGATAATAATTGTATCATAGGGATTTTTTGATAGATCAACTTTGGTGATTTTAGTCTTTTTATTATGCTGAACATTATAATATTCAATGGTATTATCATCTGTTTTCTTAGATTTAATCTGAGTATTAGCATGAAAAGAAATTAAGTCATTTAAAATAATGCATGTTACAAAAAAAACTATAACCACTTTACTAATTATTTTGAGAAATAGTATTATATAACTCTTCATATTCTTTTGCCGTATCATCCCAGCTTCTTTTAAATAACATTGCATTATTAATTAATTTATTCATAATAACTTTATTTTTATATACTCTCAGTGCATGACGAATGGTTGTATAAAGTTCAGCACTATCATTATTTTTATATTTAAATCCATTGCCAGTTTTTAGTTTTTCATCAAATTGTTCAATTGAATCGTCAAGTCCTCCTGTTGCACGTACTATAGGAATAGTACCATATGCTAAACTATACATCTGATTCAAACCAGAAGGTTCATAACGAGAAGGCATAACATAAAAATCGCTACCAGCTTCTATTAAGTGTGCAAGTTTCTCGTTATATCCCCACCAAACACCAATTCTATCAGGAAACATTGCACGTAATGCCTCAAATCTGTCAACAATCCACTGTTCGCCACTTCCAACAATAACAAATTGTACTTCTTTTTCATCAAAAAAAAGCCAATCCAGTGTATTTATAAGAATATCTATCCCTTTTTGATATGTCAAACGACTTATGCATCCTATTATGGGAACATTCTCATTTTTTAATCCATAAAAATTTTTTAAAGCTTTTTTGCACTTTCGCTTTCCAGTTAGATTATGAATTGAATACTTATAAGGGATGAAATCGTCTGTTTCTGGATTCCAGTGTTCGTAATCAACACCATTAAGAATACCCGATAGCTTTTGATTATATTTTTTAAATATTGGTGCAAGGTCATATCCATACTCAGTTTCTTGTATTTCCTGTGCATATTTTTTGCTTACAGTAACAAGATTATCAGCATTAACTAAGCCAGCCTTTAATAAATTAACATTACCAAAAAATTCAATATTTTCAGGATTAAATAATTCTTCAGAGAGCTGCATTAATCCCAATACCTCTTTACCAAACACCCCCTGATAGCCAACGTTATGAATAGTGAGTATTGATTTTGCTTTTTTTAGTACATAATCATTTGCATAGTGTGTATTAAGAAATAGTGGAATACACGCAGTTTGCCAATCATTACAGTGGATTATTTCCGGAACTATCGCCAATTGTTTTATTGCTTCAATACAAGCTCTGCAAAAATATATAAAGCGTTCAGCATTGTCATTGTATGATACTCCATTGTAGTCATACAAACCATAACGTCCGTAGTAATCATCATGCTCAATAAAATACGTGTGAACACCTTCCAGATAACTTGTATAATATATCCCTGACCATCGAATGCCACTACCTATTGGTACTGCTAAAGGTTTACCAATTAATGTGCAATCAAACTTTTGTTTATCAACACAATAATATCGTGGTAAAAAAAGATGAACAGTATGGCCACGCTTTGCCAAAGCTTTTGGAAGTGAATAGGAATAATCAGCAAGACCTCCTGTCTTGGCAAAGGGGTATGCCTCACTTGTAATAAACACAATATTCATGTTATTTTGTAAGTGTAACCAATGATGGATAATACTCTTCAGGTGAGTGGAAACCTAATAATGTACAGATTGTTGCAGCAACATTTGCCAGTCCCTGTTCTTTATGGGTTATGAGCGTATATTCACCATTATACTGAGGATCATAAATAATAAATGGAACTGGATTTAATGTATGCGATGTTTTTGGCTGTGGTTTACCTGTCTTTTTATCAATCTTTATTGTTCCAGTTTTAGCATCTTTTTCAAACATCTCATCAAGATTACCATGATCAGCAGTAATGATGGCGATAGCTCCGGTATTGTCTATTGCCTGCAGTAGTCGCCCAATACACAAATCAACAGTTTCAGCAGCAATTATGGCTGCTTCTAAAATACCAGTATGACCAACCATATCACCGTTAGCATAATTTAAACGAATAAAATCATATTTAGCACTGTTGATTGCATCAATTACAGCATCGGTTATTTCAGCTGCCTTCATCCATGGACGCTCATTAAATTGCACTTTGTCAGAGGGTATCTCCTGATACGTTTCGTAGTTTTGATCAAACATGCCGCTTCTATTACCATTCCAGAAGTATGTAACATGTCCAAACTTTTGTGTTTCAGATATTGCAAATTGTCTGCAACCGTTATGAACCAAATACTCACTTATGGTTTTTTCTATAGAAGGAGGAAATACCAGATAATTCTTGGGGATATGAAGATCACCATCATACTCCATCATACCAGCAAAAACTATATCCGGAAAACGTTCTCTGTCAAATTTATTGAAATCCTTTTCTTCAAAAGCACGGGAAATTTCGATAGCTCTGTCACCACGGAAATTGTACAGTATTACCGAATCACCATCAATAATTGGCCCAACTGGCTTGCCATCTTTTGCGATAACAAATGAAGGCAAATACTGGTCGGTTATACCAGGTTGTTCTTTTCTATATGTTTCTATGGCTTCAGTAGCAGAAGTGAATGCTCTTCCTTTACCTAAGACATGTACATCCCAGCCACGTTTTACAATATTCCAGTCAGCTTCATATCTGTCCATGGTGGTTACCATTCTTCCGCCACCAGAGGCAATACAGAAATCAAAACCGTTTTGATTAAAAGTATGCAGAAATTTCTCTAAGCTATCAACATATTGCAATGCTGATGTTTCAGGAACATCTCTTCCATCTAATAAAATATGTATACGGATTTTTTTTACTCCTTCTTTAGCAGCCTGTTCAATGAGTTTAAAGAGGTGATTAATATGCGAATGTACATTACCATCTGATAGTAGGCCAATAAAATGCAACGTTGTTCCTGTATTAACTGGTTTTTCCAGTAATTTGTGCCATATTTCAGTTGAAAATATCTGTTTAGATTCAATAGCTTTATCAACAAGCTTTGCACCCTGATCAAAAATCCTGCCAGCACCTAGCGCATTGTGGCCAACTTCTGAATTGCCCATATCGGCATCTGATGGAAGTCCTACTGCAGTCCCATGTGCTTTCAATGTTGTATAGGGGCAGGTTTGCATTAATTTATCTAACACAGGAGTACGTGCAAGAAAGAAAGCATTACCTTCATCATGTGGTCCAATTCCAATACCATCCATTATTATTAATACAAGAGGTCCCTTCCTTCTGCTAAAACCGTTGGGCAATAATTTCATCTACTCCTCCAGAAGAAATGTTTCAAGTGAAGCTAATTCTATAACCCGTTTTACATAATTATTAGCATTTATTATTCTGAACTTTCTTCGATTGTTATTGAAATTGTTATACAATGTCATAAAGCCAGCTAAAATTGTCGAATCAACAACTTCAACATTGGACATATCAATTATAGCATCACGGCTGTCATTCTGTAAAAAATTGTGCATTTCTTCAATTAATTCCTTCAAAGTTCTTGGATTTAATTGTTCACTGATAATAAATATGCATCGGTTTTCTTCTTCTTTTTTCGTAAAAATCATGGCTTACCTCTTTAAACTGTAATATTGTATTTTTTATAAAATTCATCTTCGGTAAAAATGTTTATTGAATATTTAGGTAATGCTCTTTCAAGAATCATATATATTTTATCATTAGCAGCATAAAAAACAACATCAAAATTATGTTCATCACCATATTTTAAAAGATACATAATAGCTGCAACTGCTGCAGAATTTATGGTATCAACCTGTGAAAAGTTAATTGCAACAGTTGAAATTTTTTCAGGGATCTGCTTTTCAAGTAATTTTATTAATTTCACATCATCCCCATACTCGCCAATACCGGTAACGGTTACTATAATTAAATCAGAGTAACGAGTATGTGTAAAATTCATTTACTTCTCCCAGATTCTTTTATTTTTTTTAAAATATTTTCCAATTGTTCGATAGCTCTTATAGAGTTGTCTGATAGTTTAATAAAATCATCACCATAGAAATAATCCTTCATTAAATATTCAATTAGTTCTGTATATGTTGTATTTATTAATTTTACTGATTCTTGTAATGTTTGTTTGCGAATTCCCTCTTTCTTTAAAAAAGGAAATATGAGATAAAAACATGTATACATAAACTTTTTTATAACTTCTTTGTAATATTTGATAATGAGAAACAGGATATATGGGAATAAAATAATACCATTTGTTTTTAACATTGTACTTATAGTGTATAGATAATCAATTTCAAAACTACTGTTCCATGTAAACCACAGTATATTTATTATTATCATGGAAATAAAAAAGGATGTTTTTCCTTTTGGAAAACCTATTGCTGACAAACCCGCTGATGTGAAAGCAATTGCAAAAAAAAGCGCGATAGCTCTGTAACCTAAAAGATTTGAAATTGCAGATATAAAAGAATAAATATTATCCAGGAAGCGTGATAATCCATCAAAGGTTGTTTTTATCTGATTATATGTATCGAATATCTCTATAGCATACAGTGGAATGGTGTTAAAAATATATAAAAGTAGAAATAATGATATCAATATAATAAATATTTTCTTATCAAATATAAATATTTTATCTTTTGTAAGCTTTATCATGCTATATTCAAATACAATATATTTTAACATTTCTCACTGGTTTATACATTTTAATCTTATAACTTATAATTTGTCAAATATTTTATATGTCAAAACAAATCAAACAATCTTCTGAACAGTCCCAGTGTATGAAATATATTCTGTGAAAAAATTACTTGCCAATAATGTATGGTTATATTTTCTTTAAAAATGGTATTATACTATAAATTATTATATTATAACTATTTAAAAGGTACTTTATGGATGATTTAATTAAAACCGCTGCAAAAATTGTTAAGGATTCTATATCTACTATAGCATTAACGGGTGCAGGCATCTCAGTTGAAAGTGGTATACCTGATTTCCGTAGTGCGGGTGGATTATGGACACGGTATAACCCTGAAGAATATGCTCATATTGATGGTTTTAGAAGAAACCCGCGTAAAATATGGAAGATGATATTTGAACTCATGGACATGACAAGGAATGCTATGCCTAATCCAGCTCATATTGCACTGGCTCAACTGGAAGAGATGGGCTTATTAAAAGCTGTGATAACACAAAATATTGACAATCTCCACCAGAGGGCAGGTAGTAAAAACGTAATTGAATTTCATGGCAATTCTGAACGATTGCAATGTATTTACTGTGGTGCGGAATATGCACCTGATGAATTTGTTATCGAAAACGAGCCTCCTCAATGTAAAAAGTGTGGTGAAATATTAAAGCCAAGCGTGGTATTTTTTGGTGAGATGATCCCCCATAATGCATTAATGGAATCACAGAATTTAGCCAGCGATGCCCGTGTGGTTCTTGTTATTGGAACATCTGCTGTTGTATATCCTGCCAGCAGTATTCCCCATATAGCTAAAGCTAATGGGGCATATATTATTGAATTTAATTTAGAAAAAACTGTCATTACACCAATGATAACTGATATTTTTATTCAGGGGAAAGTTGGAGAAACATTACCAAAATTTATTGAAGCCATAAAAGCTCTGCAGGCTTAATTCATGGAGCTATCGCCTAACATAAAACAAAGAATTCAGATATTACCCGATGCCGTAAAAAGAAAAATAGCTGCTGGCGAAGTAATTGATGGCCCCTATTCAGTAATCAAAGAACTTGTAGAAAATGCTCTTGATGCGCAAGCCACCGATATTGATATTGAAATTGAAGAAAGCGGTTTAAAACGCATTGTGGTAAGAGATAACGGCATCGGTATCTACCGGGACGATTTACCTTTAGCTGTTGAAGAACATGCCACCAGTAAAATCAAAAGCATTGATGATATTTTTTCAATTATTACCATGGGATTCAGAGGGGAGGCGCTGTCCAGTATTGCAGAAGTTTCACAATGTACTATATTGTCTCGCGCAGCCGAAGAGGAAATTGGTGGAAAGCTTGTAATAGCTGAAGGCAAAAAAGAATTATTCGATTGGGCAGGGCCAACTGGCACAACGGTTATTGTGGAAAATCTTTTTTTTAACACACCTGCCCGTAAAAAGTTTATAAAAGGGCTGAAGTCTGAACTCAATCGAATTAAAGATACAATATTTGCACTAGCTATAGCTAATTCTAATATACAATTTAAAGTGAAGTTTGATAATAAAATTGCATTTGTTTTTGAACCAGCTGATACTTTGCAAAGGATTGCTCAGATATATGGCAATGAAATGGCAGATAATTTACTGTATGGTTCATTAAGCGATTTACACTGTACTATTGAGGGCTATTGCACCAAACCAAACTATTACCGGTCAAACAGGTCATTACAGTTTTTATATGTCAACCATAGACCAGTCCAGTTTCCATATTTCAATTTTATTTTACAACAAGTTTACCAAACGATATTACAAAAGGGACAATATCCCGCAGCATTTATTTTTTGCACAATAAAACCCGACCTTATTGATGTCAATGTCCATCCGGCAAAAAAAGAAATACGCTTTTTTGATAATAATTACATACATTCAATGATATATAATTTTGCAAACAAGCTCATAAGTGGAACCATACACGCATTTCCAATCAAACACAATGATACACAATTACAGAATAAAAACATTACCACAGCATCTAATGCAAATAATTATACAGATAATAATACACCACCTTTACTATATACACAGCCAAATGTTAATCCTCAAACGTTAATACATGAAGCACAGCATCTGTATACTCAATTACACAATAAAGATTATTCTGTAATTGGAACTATATTTGGTTCTTATGTACTGATTCAAAAAGAAAATAACCTGTATATTATTGACTTTCATGCCGCTCATGAAAAAAAATTATTTGATTATCTTATGAGTATTGATTCTGTTTCAGCAGTACAGCAACTTCTTATGCCTGTTGTTATGGAATTGTCGCCTGATTTGCTTATTCATATACATTCCTACAAAGATATTCTCACTAAATACGGAATTATCATAGACCAATTTGATGAACATTCAATTGTTATCAATGCTATACCTGATTTTTGCAATACCAATGATATAGAAGGATTAATGAGAGATATTGTCGGTAGTTTGCATGAAAACAAAATTTCTTTAAATAATATTAAAATTAAAATAATTGAAAAAATTGCTTGCCATTCAGCAAAACGTGCTAATGATATAATAACACAGGATGACATTATTGCAATAGCCGATTATGTACTTTCAACAAATGACTACCGGTGCCCTCATGGGCGACCATTTGTGTACATAGTATCAAAATCTGAATTAGAGAGGTTTTTCAAGCGATCATGAAACAAAAAATAATTTTAGGAATTTCTTCATCAATTGCTGCATATAAAGCCTGTGATCTGGCACGTTTGCTTACTAAAGATGGATATGATGTATTCTGTGTACTTACAGAGAATGCCACACACCTGGTAGCCCCATTAACCCTGCAAACACTCACCGGTAACCCGGTATACACCACAAGTTTTGCCATACAATGGCGCGAAATGGGCCATATTGAATTAAAAGAAAACGCTGCTTTATTACTGGTTGCACCTGCAACAGCAAACATCATTGGTAAATTTGCCAATGGTATTGCTGATGACCTGCTCAGTACAACATTTTTAGCTGTTGATTGTCCTGTGGTGATAGCTCCTGCCATGAATCCTAATATGTGGAAACACAAAGCTGTACAGGAAAATATTAAAAAATTAAAGGAATGGGGCTGTATATTTGTTGAACCTGAAACAGGACTTGTTGCTTGCGGTGATGAAGGGCAGGGCAGATTGGCTTCAATAGAAGAAATATATAAGGTAGCAATTAATGCAATTAAATGACAAAAAGGTGATAGTTACTGGCGGTCCAACTCGTGAATGGATAGACCCTGTACGGTACATATCCAATGCTTCCAGTGGCAAAATGGGAATAGCCATAGCTGATGCTGCATATAAACAATGCAAAGAATTAGTTTTTATTCATGGACCTATTGATGGATCACTCATCAGCGGAAAGCCATATCGATGTAAAGGTGTTGAAAGTACTGTTGATATGCTTGAAGCAATTAAACAGGAACTATCGCCCAATTTGGTATTGATAATGGCTGCAGCACCTGCGGATTACAAGCCTGTAACTAAATCACCTACAAAGATAAAGAAGACTAATGAAAACCTGATAATAGAATTGCAACGCAATCCAGATATTTTAAAAACAATAGCCAGCATAAAAAAGCAACACCAAGAATTTAATAATATTGTTCTGATTGGGTTTGCAGCAGAAACAACTGATGTGATTGCGTATGGTAAAACAAAGCTTGTTGAAAAAGAACTGGCAATGATCTGCATCAATGACGTAAGCAGAAGTGATACAGGTTTTGGTAGCGATTTTAATGAAGTTACGGTAATGCTTGCAAATGGCAAGATAATCAACCTTCATAGAATGACAAAAAAAGAAGTGGCTGAAGGCATAATCAATATTATTATTAATGAATTATAGTAATATTGTTTTTTTATGTTTTTCTAAAATCTTGCTGTTACATACACCATCATAAGCGATAGTACCATGTTCCAGAACAATAAGTCTGTTAGCTAAATGTTGTACTGCATAGGCTGAATGTGTGGCAAAAATCATTGGCATGTTAAGATCTGATAAAATATGTATCACCGCATCTGCCGATGGCTTATCTAAATTTGCCAGGGGTTCATCAAGCAATAGTATTTTTGGATTTTTTGCTAAAACACTTGCCAGAGCTGCTCGTTTCATCTGCCCACTTGAAAGTGCCAGAGGGCTGTGATTGATCATATCATCCATGTTTACTTTTTTTAGCCACTGAAGTGCCTGTGATTTTTTTTCTTCTTGTGAGCCTTCACGTATGCTCAATATCACATCATTCAGCAGATCAGGCATGATGAATTGGTATTCAACCTGTGAAAATACTATGCCGATGGATTTTCTAACCTGAGATTTATTACGTGCTGTTAATTGCATATCAAAAATTGTGATAGTACCACTTGTTGGCAATAGCAATGCGGATAATAATAATAGTAATGTTGATTTTCCTGAACCATTATGACCAATAATAGCAACCTTTTGGTTTTCTGAAACAGTTAACGATATATTATGTAGTGCTACAGTCCCATCAGGATACTGATATCCAATACTGTCAGTGTTAATTATATTCATTTTATATTATAACCCCTGATAGATACAATTTACGATTAATAGTATAATGATTACACCGATAGAAATATACTCATTAATAGAATGTTTATTGTGAATAATTAAATTTGGTATTGTACTAATGGTTCGTGAGAGAATACCATTTCTATAATGTGCAAGTGCATAAAACTGATTTGAAAAAAAAGCAATGGAATAATATTTGGGAATGTAATACTTGTCTCTGGTTTTTAAATCGATTCGTGATTGAATCTGGAATACAATCATCCTGTTTAATTTTAATAAAGTATAGAGTATTCGTATAAAAATTAAAAAAAATAATTTTAATGAATGAGGTAGTATATTTATAAATGCTTTAAAACCATCTGAACCAATAAAAAAGCGGGATCCAATAATAATTATCGTGATACATACAATCTTAAAAGCTGTGATACTGATTATTACAAAATCCAGTTGTGCGTTCATAAGACCTGTTAAAAGCTGCATTACGGCTATGGTAATAACCAGTGGTATAATCATCACCAGCGTATATCGCTGTTGCTTAGGTATATACATGAAATAAATCATACAAATAACAATACACGATGCTATCCATAAAACAGATACTATAGTAATAATTGAACACAGTATAATTACACTGATTGTAATAACTATTTTTATCCATTCAAAAATTTGCATTATTCTGCTGTAGCATGAATAAAATTTAATTCAGGCTGGTCAATATATTTTTTCATGATGAAACCGGCTTCACGTAACATTGTATCCAGTTCTTCACGATACGGCATATAATCCCTGCTCACCGGTGCATTAAGATTATGGTGGAACTCATTGAGTGACTTAGTGTTGGATAGGTGAAATATATATAATGACCCATTATTTTTTAAACATTCATGACATTTTTTTAACGCTTTCAGCTTATCTTCAATATGCGGGAAAACTGCAAAACATATAACAACATCTATACTATTATCAGGTAATGTTATATCTTCCAATGGTGCTACTATATATTGTATATTTGTAAAATGTTTATATCGCTTTTTAGCTTCCTCAATCATTTTGTCAGAAGTATCCACAGCAACTAATGTTCCCTGGGGGCCAATATATTCCTCAATTATGGGAAAAAGCACACCTGTACCACAACCAACATCCATGACACGTAAACCATATGTAATATCTATCATTCCAAAAATATTCTTAATTTTTTGTATACGCGTTTCATCGTTGCCAACAATCTCATCCCAGTTCTTGCTCAAGGTATTGAAGTATTCTATTTTATCATCATAGTTTTTATTAACCATATCTATCGCCCTGCTTTTTTTTGTATTATTACATTAATGCCATTAACTGCAGTGGGTGTTATCAATATAAGCAGTATTATCCCTGGAAAACTTTTAAACAAGTCATACAGGCTGAACATAGCAAATGATACATTAAAATAAGGAAGTACAATTGCATACAATACATATAAAATTATTCTATCAAAAATAATTGCAAAAACAATAATAAGATAGTTGTTAAGATAAAACTTTTGTTTTAATAATGAAATGAAAAAACAAAACAATGACAATTCAATCATCATGATTATGGCAATTGGCGGGTAGAGTGGTGGCATCCCGGTCAATACTGTTGAAGTTATTGGGGCGATAGTTCCTGTTAAAAAAGCAAATGCAGGCGTAAGGAAATAAGCTCCTATTGACAGTGGGATGAACATTGGTAAAAATATTGATCCAAGACCTAGAAGATGAAATAATACCGGTATTACTACTGCACAGGCAGCAGTTATTGCTGATATAATTATCTGTGTGATATGTAACTCATCATTCATTGTATACGATTTGTAATGTATAATAATTTTTCTTTAATTTTAATTATCATTTGAAAATTCCCTGTAAACATTGATTTATTGTAACATTTAAACAGTAAAATATAATTGGAATAGGTAACCCACTTATAATGATAAAAATTCTTTTATAGAATATTAGTGTAATATCCCTGTATGCCATTTGTTATAATGTGTAAAAAGTAACTCAATTAAATACCAAAAATATTACTAAACTAATTTTTGTAATACGCATTTACTATAGATTTTTTGCAAGTATATTTTTTTGATTCGAATATAAAATTTTTCTTGAACTACATAGGTTTTTGGATAAGATAGTATTTAGAGGTTGAACCACTGAACCACTTAAACCAGGAGAAAAATTATGGTAAAAAAATTCATACCTGATTGGACTGAAAAAGCACCAGAACCATATTCATATCGTTCAATTTTTAAATGGGGCAATCCCGAAACCTTTAAACATCCAAATCCAAAATTATATCAGGAATTAAAACAAATATTTCAACTTGATGATAGTTATTTCCAGCATAAGACGAATGAGGGGCGACAGCAGGTTCAATATAAAAAACCAGTAAATTTAACTCAAAACCAGATTAAAGCATTAGCTGAAATTGTTGGTTATGACAATGTCAGTACTAATGAATATGACAGGTTAAAATTTGCAACTGGCAAAACTCTAGAAGAAGCATTGAAGCTTAGAAAAGGTATTATAGAGCGAGTAGCTGATTGTGTTGTACACCCCAGGAATGTAGAAGATGTTCAAAAAATTGTAGCGTATTGTAATAAGCATAAAATTCCAATCTATGTATATGGTGGTGGCTCATCAGTTAATTTTGGATTACGGCCTGCTAAAGGTGGCGTAACTCTGGTATTATCCACTCACATGAATAAGATACTGAATGTCAATGAAACAAATCAAACTGTTACTGTACAAGCTGGGATACTGGGTCCTGCGCTTGAAGAAGCATTAAATAATGCACAAAAACTATTTGGTACAAAATATAATTACACCTGCGGTCATTTCCCACAATCATTTGAGTATTCTTCAGTTGGTGGCTGGATTGTTACTCTTGGTTCAGGCCAGTCTTCAAGTTACTATGGTGATGCGTATGATCTTGTAATCAGCATGAAGTGGGTTACTCCTGTTGGAACGTTTACAACGAAAGATTATGCAGCAACTGCAACAGGTCCCAAAGTGAATGATATTATGAAAGGATGCGAAGGTACGTTTGGCGTGCTTGTTGAAGTAACCTGGAAAATATTCAGATACATGCCTGAAAACCGCAAGAGGTTTGGATTTATATTTAAAACATTTGTTGATGCCATAAATGCTTCCCGTGAAATTTCACAGGGTGAATTTGGTATGCCTGCAGTATTCAGAATTTCCGATGAAGAAGAAACGCATATTGGTTTAAAATTATACGGTATTGATGGCACAGTTTTAGACAAATTCATGCAATTGCGTGGTTACAAACCCATGCAGCGATGCCTTTTTATAGGTTCAGCTGAAGGTGAAAAACATTTTACCAAGAATATTAAAAAGCAGGTTAAAAAGATATGTAAAAAACATGGTGGTATGTATATTACCGGTTTACCAACACGTATGTGGGAACCAGGGCGTTATAAGGACCCATATTTGCGGGAAGATTTGAATGATTATGGCATTCTTATTGATACCCTTGAAACAAGTGTCAAATGGGATAATCTTCATCACGTTCATAAAGCTGTACGACAATTTATAAAGAGCAGGCCTCAAACTGTATGTATGACGCATGCATCGCATTTTTATTCACATGGAACCAATTTATATTTCATCTATATCATGAAAACCGATGACATCAATGAATACATTCAATTTCAGGATGGCATTATTGATACCATTGCAAAAAGTGGTGGTTCTCTGAGCCATCATCATGGAGTAGGCCGGATGCTTGCTCCATGGATGGAAGAACATATTGGCAAAGAACAGATGGCTGTTCTACGTGCAATCAAAAAGCATTTTGATCCAAACAATATCATGAATCCCGGCGGTCAATTAGGACTGGATTTGAAGGATAAAAATTGGCGAAAAATAAAATAGATTACAACAATATATTTAAAACATTTAGGGGCGAATTTTAATCCGCCCCTATTATTTTATTAGAACGTATGGTTAAAGTTTACTGATATAGAAGTATCTTCTTCACTCACACCATAGTAGAAGTGAATGATTGTTGCCATATTCCATGCTATGACTAAACCACCACCATAACCTTGATGGTAATCACCCCAGCGTGGCTCACTGAAAGGATCACCGGCTTTGTCGTAAACATTACCGACATCATAAAATGCGGTCAATTTAAACTGGAAATTCTGATTCCAGGGATTTGCTTCAGCAAACTTCCAGCGCAATTCAGTATTTGCAACTGTCATGGTTGGTGCAACAAAGCGCTGTTCTTTATAACCATGGATTGTACGGTTACTGCCATTACCAGTTCTTCTGTTGAGTGAAAATCCAAAATAACCCATTTCAAAGAATGGAGCATCCATATTGGTATCAGTGTAACCTGCACGCAATGCCAGTGTTAAGCTTGAAAGAAGTGGTATATAGTACTGTAGCTGAACAGTATTTCGTATAAAATCATAATCTGAACCCAACCATCCTCTGGAAACTTCAAATGCATAGTCAATGAAATAACCTGATTTGGGATCCGGTTCATAGTCACGGGTATCATAGTATACACCAATACGTGCAAAGTTTGACCAACCACCTTTATAACCCTCAGGTTTCAACTGTTCTAGTAATGTTGGCCCCTGAACATCGCTATCAAACTTTTCACCATCCCATGTATCAATGGTAACTTTCTTTACTTCAAAACCAACCAGCATCTTCAAATTCTGTGTCAGGTCACGGTAAATATTCAGGAAGTAGCTTGGCTTTGTATACTGATAATTGTAATATTTTTTAAATGCTTCATTATCATCAGCATAGTCTAAATAATCTTTGTATGTATCAAATTTATGAACTGTTGTTCCATCATCAAGTGTTAATTTTTCTTTTGCAGCATCAGCACCAATCCCAAAGAAATTTGCATTGATCTTTTTATCATACGCAACTGAAGTAATAATTCTGAATTTAGTTCCCATGATATAGGGCATATCCAGGTTTACTTCATGATACTGATAACCATTTGTTGTCTGATAGAACTGTGCATACAATTGCATTTTATAGGGAGCATAGGAAAAGTACTCTTCATCCCTTGTACCATTGTTATAAAGATAAGCCCGCACCCCATATCCAAAACCATTGTCACTGTCATAGTTAAGCAATGGTAAACCCGTTGGATACCAGCCTTCTTTCTTTTTTGCAACATCTTCATCTGAAAGTTTTGCAGCAAATGAAGGCATAGCAATAGCCAACGACATTATTAAAATAAGAAACGTTAAAAAGCTTTTTTTCATTGGCTTACTCCTTTTAAAATTTTTAAAGAATATTTAAACAATAAGATTTTCAATACACTATTGTTAAAAAGTCAAGTATATTTTACTATTTTTATCGTTTTCGATATATATTCAGTTATTTTTATTATTTAAATATAAATGAAGCTTCTTGTTCCATGTAAATTAATAGAAATGGGATAGATTTGTTATTGCTTCGTAATTCTTTTTCTTTTATAATAACTTTTTGTGGAAAATACTATAGATAGTGAGTTTTTTATACTAAATTTTATTATAACCTGAAATTATTTAAATGCATAAACAACCATTGAACTGGTAAGTGCAAGGTTTCCCATGTGTATCTTGCTTATATAATGATATGTTGCTATCCGTAGCCAGTTTTTATAATCGTTTATACTTTTAAAATTCATTCTTGATTTAAGTAATTTTGGTAACAATCCAAAGTCAACTGGTTGAAAAACTCTAACGTGTCTAAAACCAATTTGTGTTAATGTTTCAGTTAGGTTTTTTTTCGTAAAATACGAAAAATGCCCGGGTAAAAAATAACCATACTTTTGTTTCTGTAATTTTGCCTGCAACCCAGCCATATTTGCTGTTTGTATCACCAGTAATCCTTTATTTTTACACAAATGGTAACATTCAGTTAAGGCTTCACGAGGATTTCGTATGTGTTCCAGAACTTCAATCATGGTAATTACTGAAAAGCTATTTTCCGTAAATGGATGGTCAAACAATGTGCCAACATGAATAACATCATTGCCAAACCGTTGTTGGGCATATTTGCCTGAATACTCTGATGGTTCAATCCCATAAACCGTAAAGTACCTGGAAGCACTCTGTAGAAAGCCACCAAATGAACAACCTACATCCAGTAAATTCCCTGATTTAACATATTTTCTGATAGTTTTTAATCGAGCGTTCCATACATATTGAGAGAAATGCTCAACATCTCTTTCATCATAGTATGTATAATTGGTTTTTCCCGTATAATATCCTTCATCATATAATGCCAGTTCACTTTTTTTGGTAAGTGGTGGATTCATGAAGATGAATTTACAGCTGTTACACTGATATACAGTAAAAGATGGTTGAGTATGAACTATCGCATATAAAAAAAAGATTTTATTACTTTTGCATAGGGGACATGTGTTCAGTTTGCGTTCAAATTCAAATGTTTGTTTCATATTGTAGCGTAAAAATACCAGTGAGATAATGTTTTAGTAAGGTCATCCAGAACAGTTCGTTCCATTAAACCAATATGATATTCATTAAAAACGTGTAAATATGTTTTAACTTCATCCAACGAGAATAGCGAAACTACTGCGCCATTGATATCGGGTAGGGCAGTTTCCCAGGTATTATTACCAAGGTGTCTGCCTTTAGCTATAAAGGTATCATTAATACTGCGCAGCGTTCCAAAAAATACTCCGCCAGGGCAAAGTATTCGCTTAATCTCTTGTAACATCACAGGTAGATTATCTTTTGTTGTGTAATGGAGTGATCCCCATGCAACAACTATATCAAATGTTCTTTCGCTAAATGGAAGTTTTAAAGTATTTGCCTGGACAAAACTTCCCTGTAAGATTTTGTTACAGTGTGTAAGTGCATTAAAACTTATATCAATGCCAACAACAAAATCACAGCCAAACTCATGTAAAAGTTTAACATGGCGGCCTGTACCGCATCCAACATCAAGTGCCCTTTTTTTATTGCCTGCATATTTTGCAAGCATTCGTACAAGCTGCTCATCAGGATATAAGAGCACAGAAATGTCGCGGGTATAATGTTTATTCCAGCTTTGTGTTGTTGCATCCATGGTTATTCAATGATGATGTGCATTTGTTCAAGTAATGTGTCGGCTGTTTGCATGGCTTTTTCAACTGTTTTTCCCTTTGTAATAATAACACCTAAACGTTCGTGATTATTTTTTGGGTAATACAGTATATCACCGGGTTTTGCAAACATCTCTGCATGAATTAAGTGATTATTTTTTGGCATAGAATAGGAAACCAACTTACCATTGCGGCCCATGATATATTTTACAATTGCAGCTACTGAAGATTTGGGGGGTACGTTTACTTTCCCTGTAATAATTGCCTGTAAAAACAATTTGAAAACATTACTCTTCAAACGTGCAGGGATAGCATAGTCAGCTAAATATTCACCCCCAAATTCACAGGCAGCTTCAATTAAATAAATAGAATTATTGCGAATGATACATTCCATAAGCAACGGTGTTACCTGTAATGCGAATGCATCGGTTATCATTTGACCAAGTTTTTGTAGCTCAGGGTACATGGTATAATATTGTGAAGGTAGAACATGCATTCTATCAACAAAATATGGTTTAGCATTCAGTATTTTATCACTGATATCATAAATATAAAATGTTCTGTTATGAACAAATCCTAAAACAATAATTTCATCCCCTTCAATATATTCTTCAATGAGCACAGTATCCTGCTTGACTGATTTCATATATGAACACAACTCATGGTAACTATCGATAATCATAACGCTTTGTTTTGCATGTCCTTTTGGGGGTTTAATGATGCAAGGAAAAGATAGCGTATTCAATTTGAGTAAATCTTTTTTATGAATAATAAAACCATGAGGCATGGGTATGTTATGTATAGCAGCGATAGTTCTGAAGCTGGATTTGTCTATGAGATCATCCACTGTATTAAAATCAATGTAAGGTAATTTAAATTGTTGAGATAGATATGCTACAGTTTTTATGGCCTGGCCATATGACCTGGTTACAACAGCAGCAATGTCATCAAATACAAGCTGTTCTTTCAATAATAGGTATATATCATGATAATTATAGATGGATTCTATAACTTTTATATCACAGTATTGGAAACCCTCTGCCAGAGGATTTTTATCAATACCTATTATACTATACCCCAATTCTTTTATTGCTTTAATCAGAGGTATTTGATTTTTACCTGCACCAATTGATACTATGAACATGATTTTTTATGTTATTATGATATTTTCCAATATGATTCTTATTTTTTTTATTAGTGAAAATCATCCAAATAACCATTCAATAGTTATTGATATTATGCTTATTATTATTGAAGCAACTAATGATGTTAAAAATGAATCAATTATTATTCCTTTTACTATATATGAAACAAAATATAATAATATTGCATTAATGATGAATGTAAATAAGCCTAATGTAAGCAAGTTTATTGGTAAGGTTATCAGTAAAAGAACAGGTTTAATAAAGACATTCAGAACACCCAACAGTGCTGAGGCTATAATAATTGATGTGGCAGTATCAGCCGAGAAACCATTTAATAGTGCTGATGCTAGATAAATTGCTAAAGATAATATGAACCACTTTTTTATAATATCCTTCATACAATAATCCTGATTTTATCAGAAATGCCATATAGATTCTGGAAACAGATCAACTTTTTTTATTTGATACTGATCAGCCAGTTCTGTTGTCTTCCATGTAAGCTGCAATTCTTCTTTATATTTTTCATAAAACTTCATTGCTGTTTTATACCTCTTTTTATGATACCATTTTTCATTCTGAGCAGATATTGTATAGTGTAAATTTGATATAGTATACTGTCTAAATAAAGCATACAGAATTTCATTAATCTTTTCATTTGAATCCTTGTATTCAACATACATCCATATTTCTTTTTGTGGATTTTCTATACAATACTGATGAATAGGCCTTAAGTATGTATTTTCTAATTCACCATAACACATCCATGAAAATGGGCGCCATGAATGTGATAGTACAAGCTTTTTATTAATATAAATAATATCTCCTTCAATCATATTACAGCCATAATCAATGGCATCCCATAACGGACGTTTGCACCAGTAATCGTTATGCGAATGTAATAATGTTGGTTTTTGTGGCAATATATACCTCCATAAAAGTCAAGAATATAGCAGTTTTATACATCATTCATACAAGGTTATAGATATTGAAAATATAACATTTTTATTATTTATAATTTATATAATATACCAACATTAATTCCTGTGGCTGTTAAATCATTCCCTTTGTAAAATAATCTGTTATAATTAAAACCACCTGTAAATCCAATAGAATAAAAATAAAAAATAGCATTAATTTCGACTGATAAAAATGGGTCATATGAATTTTTCTTAACATAGGGTGCAAATGGCCCACCTTCCTGAACTAAAACAATATATAGATCTGAATATGCTATACCAGGCTGTATGGCGATTGCAACATCAATCAATGGAGATAAAGTATGGATATATGATAATGAGACACCTCCCATATAAATTGAAAGGTATGTATCATATGTATGTTCTAAATCACGGTTATTAGTAGAAAATAATTGCCATGTTGGAGCAAGATATAATTTATTTATAAATGCACTATTTGAAGTAAATATTTTTGAAAATGGAACTCCTATAGAGATTTTACTCATCGAGGTGTCATTATAAAGTTTTTCCCAATCACCTGTAAAGAATATGAAATTGTATGAATAACAAAGAGAAATGTTTTTTAATGATGAATAAAAATTTTTATATGGCGATACAGCAATTTTTTCCTTTTCTACTTCTATAGTTTTTTGCAACTCTTTATTTATTGTAATTGTAATTCTATCAATAATTTCGTAAATTAAAGCTCCAATTTTTTCATTTGTCTCAGCAGCATCAACTATGTCTCCGGTTGCAATATTACAAATCTGTGTTTTTATATATATTGTATTTTTTTCAACTTTATATGAGCCAATGACAGAGAAATTTGCCGAAACTTCTTTCGCTCTACTGGTTAAAATCGCAATAGTATTAGCTTTTTCTTCATCAGTAACCTGTGAAGTAATATATTTAAATGTTACTGGTAAAACTGTAACTTCATATTCAACTTTTTCCTTAAGTTCTGCGGACAGAGAATCTGGAATTATATAAGAATAATATCTGTAGTTCTGTGTAGCACTTTCATCATTGAAATAATAAATGATAATTTTTTGTTTATCAGGAGTTTGAGCACCAAGAAATGCTATACAAAAAAAATTAAAAAACAGCGCAATATATATTATTTTTATAAATTGCATTCCATAAATCCATAATGAATATCGTTACAATGAAATATCAGTAATTATCAAATAAAAGTCAAGGATAATTATATGCTTTATGTTGAATATTCAGCATTTATTTTGACATAATCATAACTCAGATCAGATGTTAAAAATTCAAATTCAGAATTTCCAATACCAAAATCAACAGTAATGGTATATTCTCGTTTTTTTAGAATGATCATTAATTTTTCTTTGTCATATTCAACTGGAGAGCCATCTTTAAATAATGGTATTTCATCAAAATAAATTGACAATTTATCTTCCCGAAGTTCTGCTCCTGAATATCCAGCTGCACAGGCAATTCTCCCCCAATTGGGGTCATTACCAAACATTGCTGTTTTAACCAGAAGTGATTCTGCGATAGATTTTGCAGCTTTCTTGGCATCACCATCATTTGCTGCATGTATAACTTTTACAGTGACACATTTAGTAGCGCCTTCTGCGTCACTTACTATAAGATGAGCCAATTTTTTCATCATTAGGTGTAGTGCCTGATTAAAGGTTTTTATATCATCCACATTATGAACTGAAGGCTTTGCAGGTGAAAGTATGATGGCAGTATCATTTGTTGACATATCCCCATCAATAGTAATGGCATTTAAAGAAACATTCACACTTTCATAAAATAAACTTTGCAGAATATGTTGCTCTACTGGGAAATCAGTAACTACAAAGCATAAAAGTGTAGCCATATTGGGGGCTATCATGCCAGCTCCTTTGGCAATACCTGCCATTGTATATAGTCCAGTTGAAGTTTTAAACGAAATAGCATATTGTTTTGGAAAAGTATCAGTTGTCATAATAGCACGTGGCAAAAGAGCACCAGCTTCTATACTTAGATTATTAACAAGGACTGGCAGGCTGTTTTTCATTTTATCAACAGGTAATTGAACACCAATAATTCCTGTGGATGCCATTAATACCGAATTTTCATCAATTGAAAGTAATTTACTTAATTCACGTGTAAGCAATTTTGCATTTTCCAAGCCTTGTTTTCCAGTTGCAGCATTAGCATTTGTAGCATTAATTAAAATAGCATTAATTGAGTTATTAATTCTTTCACGGCACAGGATAACAGGTGCTGCACACATTTTATTGGTAGTAAACACACCAGCAGCCCAGCAAGGTTCACTGGAATATATTAATGATAAATCAAGACGATTTGAATAGCGGATACCACATTCAATAGCTGCATATTTGTACAAAGAAACGTTTTCTAATCCACCAGCTAATTCCTGTATTGTACTCATGTAATTCCCTCAAATTAATAGGAGTGAATATAGAACTTTTACTGATTTTCAATGGTATGATTTACTCTTTCTATCAGCTCTTTCAATTTTGGTTTTAAATATTCAAAACCCTCTTCTGGAGTATTACAATAATGGATCAATTCCAGATCATGTTTATCAATATATCCATAATCTACCAGTAGCTGGAAATTGATAAATTTATCCCAGAAGCTTTTATCGTAAAGAATAATTGGTATATCATGCTTCTGGAGTTTGTTTGTCTGTACCAAAGTTAACGTCTCAAATAACTCATCTAAGGTGCCAAAACCCCCAGGAAATACAACAATAGCCTTAGCATGATATAAAAACCATAACTTGCGCATGAAAAAATAATGGAACTCAAAATTCAATTCTGGCGAAATATAGGGGTTTGGCATTTGTTCAAACGGAAGTGATATATTCAATCCAATTGAATATGTACCTGCTTCTTTAGCACCTTTATTAGCAGCTTCCATGATGCCCGGCCCACCTCCCGTACAGATTACAAAACCATCATGTACAGCTTCTAATTCTTTTCCGTATTGAGCAAGTAAAAAGGCTAATCTGGTTGCATCATGATAATATTTTCCAGTTACAGGATCATCGGGTTTAGTTCGTGCAGATCCAAAAAAAACTACTGTATGCTTAATATTATAATGTTTAAACCGCTTTTCAGGTTCAATATATTCACACATTATCCGTATAATACGTGCATCTCGGGAATTAAGGAAATCTATATTTTTATAGGCTTTTTCAGGACGCATTAATATCTCCTTTTCCTGCGCATTGTCAATATAGTGCCATCGGTAAGTGGTGACACTGTATCCGAAACAATTTTTTCCTTATCTATCAGATCAATATTAATTGAATCCATAAATGCACATATAATTTTTAAGCCTGCCCCAATACCTTTTAAAGAAATTTGCTGTCCATTAACCCTGATATGTAATCCTGATTCTTTTTCACTGGAATATCTTGTTATCTGTTCAAAATAATCAAACGATGTTTTATCTGGTGTTTTTTTAATTGATTCATTAAAATTAAAACCTTTACCATGATCAATAATGACAGCTTCAAATTCATCTTTTGATACAATATACATGACGGTTATTTCACGCATCTCAGGATCATAACTAATATTGAGATTATGTTCTTTTCTTATTGTTTCCTGAATGGCATTGGTTAGAGCTTCATCCATTGACAGTATTATTTCTTCTATTTCTTCTTTAGGGTATTGCATTTCATTAAGATCAGTTAAAAGCCTGTCAATAACCATGGGGACAGTCTGGCTGGTTGCATTATAGCTATCTATATACTTTTTAACATCATTGTTGTTATTACTGTAGCTCATATTCACCACTAAAATGATAGCACACTTTAATTTTATTACAAGTATTAAACATTAAATATAAGTATTTGGTATTGTACTTGTTTAAAATATTAGAAAACTTTTATGCGATTAAACAATTGAACCAATTTCTAATTTAGTAAAATGTCAACTAAATTTATAGAAACAATACTTTACTGTATACATCGGTTATTCAATGTTTTTTCTAATTATATTTTATTTTTATGTTGAATTATATCCATTATATATATTGTATGTATACCAGTTTTTGGTAGTGTCCTGTCAATTGTGTTTTTACCCTTCACTAAAATATTTTGCAAAATAAGGTAATCGTCTTCGTTTGAATTTTTCATTTTCCTCCATAATCAGATAATACAGTATTTTATTTAATGTTTTTTCTCCTGTTATTACTTCTATTACTTTTATGCGCCTCTTAATCTCCTTGTTCATTCGCTCCAATTGATTGGTTGAATATATATGTTTTCGTACTTCTTCTGGAAAATCATACATTGTTAATAAATATGGTAAATTCCTTTCCCAACTCGTTACAATCTTAGGATATTTCGTGTGCCATATCTGCTTGTACCGCAGGAATGCTTCGATAGCTTCTTCTCTGGTACGTGCACGATAAATCTTCTTCATATCATCAGCTACTATCGCCTTGTCCTTCTTGCGAACATATACTAAACTATT
>JARYLT010000033.1 GCA_029907515.1 Spirochaetota bacterium
AAATAGGGTAAAAAACGCTTTTGTGTATATACAACGCATGAAGGTGAAAAATAGTGCAGGAAGTGATAAAAATTTTTCAGAAAAATAGGAAAAATTTAAACTCAGTGTCAGAGCATATCTTAAAGATATATGGTGTCAGAGCAACAGTGGTTGTCACACGGGAAGAGACGTTCATTGCAGCACATATCAATACTGCAATATGCAAACACTGTGTAAGAAGGTGCACTGGCATATGGTGTCAGAGCAAAAGAAGAAAAGAAGCAAGAAAAAGGGCAAAGGTCTAATCATTGGTAACTATCGCCCATGGGTGACAGAGCATAATAATTATTGTGTTAACCGAATTAAGTCTTTGTGCAAGTATGGTGTCAGAGCATGATAATGTTACGCCATTAGAGAAGTTGTTATGCAGGTGCGGTGTCAGAGCAATGAATAAATGCTTGTACAATTTCTATTCCTGTAAATAATAACCATCGATGAATACTATTCATACTATTATACAGGATAAAATCTTATTATTGTTAATCGTGTTTGGCATAATATTTGGTATTATGGCAGCAATTGCAGCATTTGTCAATGCATATGAAGGTTACAGCCACTTCCCAGAAATTTCAAAGACAAAAAGAATTCGTTTATCCCTATCCATAGCATTGGGTGCTTTTTGTGTTATAGTTGCAGGTATGTTCGTGGCAATGTTCTTTTTCAGATGATTTATGGCAGGATTATATCATACAACTATTACAAATTGTTGACAATTTATTGTTGATTTTATTTTCTGTTCTGTGATTTTATGCTACATTGGTAGCAGCACATTAGTGTAATTTAAGGTGATGGAGTTCGCCTTAAACCGCCTGTATCAGGCTGATAACTCCTGTAGTATATTTTTATAGATAGCAGGAGGTATATATGGGCGGCAATTCAGAAAAACAGACTACCACAACCAGCCACAATTTAACTCAAACCCTGTATAAATTGCTTAAACTGATAGACCAGATGGGCAGTGACTATGAGTTGTACAGGAGCAAACTTGAAGAGATAGCGCAGCGTTATTCACAGGGGAAAATCCATTTAGCAGTACTGGGGCAATTCAAACGAGGGAAAAGTTCCTTATTGAATGCACTGTTAGGTGAAAAACTTCTTCCCACTGCTGTCATCCCCTTAACGTCGGTGCCCACATACATCAGGTATAGCGAACATCCATATGTTCATGTAAGCTTTGAGGGCAATAAAGCTGGTGATACATTATCATCAAAAGATCCACAGGAAATTCAGCAATTTCTTTCTATGTATGTTTCAGAAGAGGCCAACCCAAATAATACACTCCACGTTGAAGGAGTTGAATTATATTATGATGCCGAAATACTTAAAAAGGGAGTAGTGCTTATTGATACTCCCGGTATTGGTTCAACTCATCGCCACAATACCGAAGCAACTCTCAACTTTCTTCCCCAGTGTGATGCGGCACTTTTTTTAATGTCGGCTGATCCGCCTATTACCGAGGTTGAACTGGAATTTTTAAAGCAGGTTGCTACCAGGGTTAATAAAATATTTTTTATACTCAATAAGATTGATTATCTTAGTCCAGAAGAGCTTGAAGAGGTTCAGCGATTTATAATGCGTGTCATTCGTGAGAAAGCCGGTATACAGGAAGGTATTGCACTGTATCCAGTATCCGCAAAGCTGGGACTTGAGGCCAAATGTTCACATGATACAACACTGCTTTCACAAAGCAGGCTTGATTATCTGGAAGACCATATCATACGCTTCATGTCACAAAAGAAGGAAAAAATACTGCAGGCCAGTATACCACGCAAAAGTTTTGATATCCTGACTGACCTGGAGATGCAGCTCAGGCTTTCTTTAAAAGCATACACTATGCCACAGGAAGAACTGCAACAAAAACTCATGCTGTTTGATGAAACCATACAACAGGCAGAGCAACAGAAAACGTTTTCCGGTGATATATTAGCAGGTGAGCGCAAACGGTTGCTGGAACTTTTAGAAGAACAGTCGGAAAATTTACGACAAAAAGGACGGCATTATCTTGAATCGGTGGCTAATAGTTGTCTTTACGAAAAAAATACAATAGATGAAAATGCCATAACACAAGCACTTGCTCTGGCTATACCGGGATTTTTTGAACATGAGCTTGGCCAGATGTCGCGCTTTTTTGATACTCATATTATTACCATTACCCGAAAAGCAATCGATGTCGCTATCCAGAAGAAACAAACATACGTCAGTGAAGTTGCCGGGCAGGTTACACATCTAGAACAACTGATTGCTGCACTAGAAGAACATAAAAAGCACTTGGCATCGTTTATCAGGGATTCTGAAACAATATAATACAAATGCATACTGTAATGGTTTATCATTTGGGCGATAGTTCATAGTATTCATCAATTGTCTGAAATATTTTAGCCTTGTATAAGCATACTACTGTAGCTTTTTTTACCAGCATTTCTGCTTCTTTACGCTCGATGATCGTTTCAATTACTGGCACCGTATGGTAAATTATTATACCCGCTGTATTCCTGTTGTAAAAAAGAATCCAGTATTTCTTTCTTTTAAGAAGATATGGATTAATTGTTTTTTTGAATACTATTCCTTATCATAAAAAATAGCAAAAATAAATACAAATTTTTTATTGACAAATACAAATTAATATAAATATAATACAATATAATGTTTATACAAAATAGGAGATTAAAATATGAAATCACCCTATGCATCAAAACCATGGTTAAAACACTATGATCCAGGTGTGCCAGCAACAATACAGTACCACCAAACCCCGCTTCATAAAATGCTTGAAAACAGTGTTAATGAATTCCCGCACAACACTGCACTTATCTTTGAAGGCTACAGAGTAAGCTATGCCGAACTCTTTATCATGGTAAAGAAATTTGCCTCATTTCTTGATTCAATTGGCGTCAAAAAAGGCGATGTTGTTGCAATTCTGCTTCCCAATATGATCCAGACCGTGGTAGCTTACTACGCCACCATAAGCATCGGGGGTATTGTTGCAATGTGTAACCCATTGTACAGCGATAGGGAGCTTGAGTATCAGTTTAACGATTCTGGTGCAAAGGTTCTGGTGTGCCTTGATCTGTTAGCAAATAGAATGATTAAACTCAGATCTGTCACAAGCATTAAGCACATCATATATGCTTCTATTGGTGACTATCTCCCATTCCCTAAAAATATTCTTTTTCCTCTTGTTGCACGTAAAAATAATATGAAAGCAGATGTGTACCCCGCACCTGATGTCTACCACTTTACATATTGCCTCAAGGTGTCAAAGCCAAATCCTCCGCAGGTAAACATTACCTTTGATGATGTCGTAGCCTATCAGTATACTGGCGGAACTACAGGGGTATCAAAGGGAGCTATTTTAACGCATCGCAACCTGGGATGTATGGTGCAGATGTATGAACAGTGGTTTAAAACCAACCGTGGCGAAGAGATTGCAATGGCTGCGCCACCAATATTTCATGTGCTGGGCATGTCAGCTGCAATGAATTTGCCACTGTACATGGGATGGACCATAGTTCTCATACCAAAGCCACAGCCGGAAAACTTGCTTAAAGCTATACGCCTGTACCGCCCAACCATGTCGCCGCTGGTGCCCACTATGTATGTAGGCATGTTGCAGCATCCTGATTTAAAGAAAACCGATATGACCTGCTTCAAGCTGTTAACATCGGGTGGCGCTTCATTGCCGGTTGAAGTATTGCAGGAGTTTAAAAAACTTACCGGTGTTGAGATTAATGAAGGCTTTGGCATGACCGAAACCTCCCCACAAACGCATCTTAATCCGTATAAGGGAAAGAAAAAACCAGGAAGCATTGGTATTCCGTATCCTGATACTGAAGTTAAAATCGTTGACCTTGAAACGGGAACAAAAGAGGTGCCGGTGGGCAAACCTGGTGAGATGCTTTTCCGCGGCCCTCAGGTAACACAGGGGTATCATAATAAACCTGAAGAAACCAAAAAGGCTTTTACCAAGGATGGATTTTTAAAATCTGGTGATATTGCTTATATGGATAAAGATGGGTACTTCTTTGTTGTTGATCGCAAGAAAGACCTCATCATTTCAGGTGGATACAATATATACCCGCGTGAAATTGAAGAAGTGCTGTATCAGCATGAAAAAGTTGCTAAATGCGCCGTTATAGGCATACCAGATACAAAACGTGGGGAGAACGTTAAAGCATTTGTTGTTTTAAAAGAGGGTCAGAGCGCAACCCCTGATGAGTTGCTTGATTTCTGTAAAGAGCGCCTGGCAAAATACAAATGGCCTGTTGAAATTGAAATCAGAAAGAGCTTGCCCGAATCCAATGTCGGCAAGATTCTTAAAAAGGAATTGCGTACTGAAATAGCAAAGACGAAATAGTTATAGTTTTTGGAACACACCGGCAAACCAGCCCTGGCTGGTTTGCCCATCTTTCAAAATACAGTTATATTTTCTGAATGTCTCTATTACTTCATATTGGCGTTCATCAATTATACCACTGACAATACAGTATCCCTGGTTTTCAAGCATTGAACTGAATTTGGGGGCACTGGCAATGATAAGTGCAGTCATGAGGTTTGCTGTAATGCAATCGTACATGCGTTTTGGTTCAAAGCTTTGAATATCGCAACACTGGACAGTAATGGGAAATTTATTGCCAATATTGTTACGTGCACATTCATAGGCCTGAATGCTTGCATCAAATGCATCAATATGTGTAACACCCATAACCGCTGCAGCTATTGCCAGAATCCCTGTTCCTGTACCAGCATCAAGCATGGTAATTTCATCAGGCTTTTTGGTAATTCTTGTGTGTAATGTTTCGGCAAGTAATGCCAGACACATATAGGTGGTAGGATGTTTGCCGTTGCCAAATGCGTGTATATGCGGCAAAGTGAATTCATAGCGTGTAACTGGCTCGTGTAGCGCCTGTACAAAATCAATGGCAATTGTTTTTTCTGATATATGTATCCTTGCCGTATCACTGCCATAGACTGCCTGAGGGACTACAGCATCATACTGTTCCTTTATGGCATCAAAGTATGAAATTGCTCCAAATGCACTATCACTATCTGTATCAAAAAATTGAAACATTGTGAAACCTCACTGCAACGATGTATTGAGATACTATACCAGGCGGCATCAATGACATCAAGAATTTTGTGCGATAGTTATTCGATAAAAAAATTTTGTAAAAAGTATTGACATTATACTTAGATGTAACTACATTGGTTGGTGGTAATACCACCAACCATAATGAGGCATTATGTACTTAGAACCTTTAAAAGCTGATAGCCTGGTAGAAGCGTTTGTGAAGCGCTTTGAGGAACTCATTATATCAGGCAAACTCACCATCGGGCAGAAAATCCCATCCGAGCGTGAACTGGCAAAACAACTTGGTGTAAGCCGCCCAGTTGTCCATGAAGGACTTATTATCCTGGAGCAAAAAGGACTTGTGACAATACGGCCACGTCATGGTGTAACTGTCAATGACTATCGCCGCGAGGGTTCACTTGCCATTTTGCAATCACTTGTTTCGTATGCAACTGGCCAGTTTGAGCCACATATCTTAGAAAGCCTGCTTGCTACCCGTACGCTCATTGAGCTTGAAACAGTAAAACTTGCAGCACAACACAGAACACCGCAACAGCTTGATGAATTCAGGGCAATAATTACTGAGGAACAATCGCTTATACCTGCACAGACGCAGGCAATAGTGGATGTCGATTTTAAATTTCATCACCTCATAGCACTGGCAAGCGGTAATGTGGTGTACCCGCTACTCTTAAATTCATTCCGTCAGGTGTATACCAATCTCACGTATCAGTTCTTCCTTGATACCAGTGTTGTTGATTTTGTGTTTGCACATCATCAGAAACTGGTAGGAGCTATTGCTCAAAAAGATAGCAAAAAAGCAGTACAGATAATGTCGTCATTACTTGATCATGGGCAGCGTCATCTCAAAACATTTATACAAAAGCAACAATTAAAGGAGGCATTATGAGCCAGACATCACCTAAGGCACAATTAAAACAGCCTAAAAATTTATCACCACGTATTCAGTGGCTTCGTGATTACTACTTTAAAGGTGCTGAAAGGAAATGGAACAATGAGTATAAAAGTTTCACCACAGGAAGTCCGTGGGATGCACAATTTAACGAAATGACATTTTACATTGTACCTGAAACCTACACGCTCATGCAAACCATGTATCAGTCATTCAGGATGGCAGCACATAAAGTAGATGTACCCAAAGACTTTTATTCATGGAGTATTCCTGAGCGGCGTGCGTGGTTTAACAAAGAAGTAATGGTTAACTACCTGCCGCATGAAATTTTGCCTGGTGATCTGATTGCTGGTGCCAGGTTTAATATAATGACATCGTTTTGCCTTACAAAAAGTGAAATGAAAAAGCGCACCAGACTGGTGATGGGGAAAAACGGTGCACGTGCAAAGATGAAGTGGTTCCACGACCATGGCTTTGGCAACGCTGGTGCAACCAGTGGTCACCTGATTCCTGATTATCAAAAAGTGTTACAGAAAGGTTTTAAGGGTATTTATTCTGCAATAGAAGGCTTTTACAATGAGCTATCGCCCAAAGAAAAAAAAGGCAACAAAGGGGCTGTGCTTCGTGCTATGATGACAGCAGCTACCATGCCGCGTGATGTTGCGCTACAGTATGCAAAAGAATGCAGACGTCTTGCAAAAGAAGAATCAAACTCCGCACGCAAGGAAGAACTTGTGCAGATGGCTGCAAACCTGGAGCGAGTGCCGTGGGAACCAGCAGTCAGTTTCTGGGAAGCTGTGCAGTCACTGTGGCTTGCTCACATGCTAGTGATGAGCGATGAAAATTATCCTGGCCCGGGCGTGTCATTTGGTCGCATTGACCAGTATCTGTATCCGTACTGGCAGTACTCGCTGACAAAGGGGATGGACCGCGAATTTGGTAAAGAGATATTAAAATGCTTTTTTATACACGCCAACACTGCATACGATGCCATGATACGCACCGGGAATAACGGCATTACATCCGGCTATGGGCAACTCATAACGCTTGCGGGATTGGGAAAGGATGGCAATGACATGGCAAATGACCTGACCTTTGCATTCCTTGAAGTCATTGATGAGATGTCGCCAATACTTGAGCCAAAACCCAATATAAGGCTACACCAGAAAAGCCCTGATGCGCTGCTTGATAAAGTTGTTGATATGATTGCATCCTGTCAGGGTGCTCCATTCCTGCTCAACTTTGATGAGCGTTCAATGGCAGGGATGATTCGTGAGGCAAAGAAGGCTGGCATTGAGCATTTAATAAACGAAAATAACGTGTATGATTATGCACCTGTTGGGTGTCTGGAAAATACCATGGTTGGCAATGACCGCTCAGGCACGGTAGACAATAATCTTAACCTGGCAAAGGCAATTGAGCTTGCGTTAAACAACGGTAAGGATTTCTTCCCATTTACTGATCTGGTGACCGGAAAAGTAGAGCCAGTAAAACAGATTGGACCCAGAACAGGTGATCCGCGTACATTCAACACATTTGATAAGTTCTGGAATGCGTATGAGATTCAAACAAAGTTTATCATACAAAAGATTGTTGAACTGTACGAAGAATCTGAATGCATACGTGCACAGTACCATCCAACACCATATCTGTCATGCCTGGTGAAAGGCTGTGCAGAAAAGGGCAAAGACATAACACAGGGTGCAGCAGAAATAAGCTTTACCACGCTTGAAGCAGTAACCTATGCAACAACAGTGGATTCGCTTCTTGCCATTAAGTATATGGTATATGACAAAAAAGTTTGCACCATGGATGAACTTCTTCAGGCACTTAAAGCAAACTGGGAAGGCTATGAATATTTACAGAGCATTGCAAAAAACCGAGCACCAAAATATGGCAGGGATGATGATGAAGCTGATGCTATGGGCCTTAAGGTTATGCAATTGTGGACTGAAGAAACATGGAAACATAAAACCAAATCCACAGGACGGCAATTCAGGCCCGGGATGCTATCATGGAATTACTGGGTTGGTGATGGTTATATTCTGCCAGCAACTCCTGATGGCAGAAAAAAGGGTCAGTTTTTATCAAATGCAATATGTCCGGTTAACGGGGCTGACATCAATGGACCTACAGCCAACGCAAATTCCGTTGGAAAGGTACTGGGTGGCAGGGATAACCCTGGTGATTTTGGCGGATATGTTAACTTTCTTCCTAACGGTGCAAGCCATACCATTACGTTTAATCCTTCAATACTGAAAGATCCTGAACACAGGGGAAAGTTCAAGGCCTTTTTACGTGGGTATGCAATAAATGGCGGTACTGCATTGCAGATTAATATGCTTGATCCAGACATGCTGCGCGATGCACAGAAACATCCTCAGGATTACCGGCACCTGCTTGTCAGGGTAACTGGATACAATGCATACTTTGTTTCCATTGGTAAGGAATTGCAGGATGAGGTTATTGCTCGTGTTTCACACAACAAGTTTTAGGAGATAGTTATGGCTATTGATTCCACTGGCATAGTACTTGAAATACAGCGCATGTCTACTGAGGATGGCCCGGGTATACGCACCACGGTATTTATGAAAGGCTGCCCGCTCAAATGTGTGTGGTGCCACAATCCTGAAAGCATAAATCCAAAACCGCAGGTGCAGTGGATTGGTGCTCGCTGCATTGGATGTAAAACGTGTGTGCAGGCATGTCCCAATGGCGCGCTGACGTTTGATGATGGCATACATATTAATCGCACTGTGTGTAAAGGATGTGGTAGGTGTACTGAAGTGTGTCCTTCAACTGCCATGGAGCTTTTGGGCAAACAGTGGAGTGCTGATGCACTGGTACAGGAGCTTTTAAAGGACAGTGCATATTTTGGCACCTCAGGAGGTGGTGTAACCATTTCAGGTGGCGAAAGTACCTTCCAGGCTCATTTTGTAAAAAAGGTGCTGGTGGAACTCAAACATCATGGCATTCACACCGCAATTGACACCTGTGGTATATGTAACCAGCATACGCTTGATATGCTGCTGCCCCATGTTGATCTTGTGCTCTATGATCTTAAAGAAATGGATCCTCTAAAACACCAACAGTTTACCGGTAAGTCAAATTATAGAGTGCTTAATAATATCAAATATATACTTTCTTTTATGAAAGAACATCTGTTCCCACGTGAGGTGTGGATACGTACGCCACTTATCCCGGGTAAAACTGCACGAGATGAAAATATCGTGGCGATAGCTCATGAAATAAACAATCTGCTATCTATTAATCCAAAAGTTATTACTCGCTGGGATTTGTGCGCATTTAATAATCTATGCAAGGACAAGTATACCAGGCTGGGGCTGGAATGGGAACTGGCACATACGCCACTTTTAACTAAAGAGGAACTAAGCCATTTTGAAGCACTGGCAAAGCAGCATTGCAATAATCCGGCAATTGTGAAAACAAGCGGTTCAACCCGTATAGAAGATGATGAAGCGCCGGTAACAAAACCAAAGAAGAAATTAGGATGCTAATAGATAGTATGTATGGAGGAATATAAATGAAAACACGAAAATCATTCACCATTGATGAAATTGCAGCAATTAAACCAAATGAAAAGATTGCTCTTGTGGCAACAATAAATGATGAAGGGCTGCCACATATTACATTACTTACATCACTACTGGCACTCGATGACACACATATGGCACTGGGCGAATTTTCAAAAGGTGTAAGCAAAGAATATATAAAGTACAACAATAACATAGGTTTTTGCATACTTACTATGAATATGGATATGTGGCGTGGGAAAGCACGTTATACGCACAGTGCCAAAGAAGGTCCTGAATATGAGATGTTCAATGAATTTCCCATGTTCAGATACAATACATACTTTGGCATTAATACTGTGCATTATTTTGATTTACTTGAGGCAAATGAAAAGGAACGCTTGCCTTTGGCAGCTATCGCAAAAGCTGTTATTGCAACGCTATGTTCAAAATGGGCTGCAAAACAGAAAAAAGACCCCAGGCCCCTTGATACACCAGGCTTTGAACTTTTTAACAGGCTGGATGCGCTTAAATTTGCTGCCTGGATTGACAGTGATGGTTTTCCAAAAATAGTGCCGGTACTGCAGGCAAAGGCCAGTGATTCCTCTACCATAGTGTTCTCGCCGTTAGCTTTTCGTGAAGAATTGTTGCAATTAAAAGAAGGAACACCGGTTGCAGTGTATGCTCTAACAGTAAAGATGGAGAATATACTGACACGAGGGATTTTCAAAGGCTACAGGCGGTATGCAGGTATTACGCTTGGTATGTGTGATATCAACTGGGTATATAATTCTATGCCACCAGTCCATGGTCAGATATATCCCCGGGTACCGCTAACACCGGTAAAGGATTTTTAAATTGTCCTTGTTTTGATGTTTTGTTAGTTAATGTTTTTTATTAATTGTTTTATATATACTATCTCGTAAGACAAATGCTTCAGATGCATGTTCAGGATCAATTTCTATAGCTTTATTGCAATCGTTTATTGCTTTTTTGTAGTCTCCAATGTCATAATATACGGTTGCCCTATCTATCCAGTATCCTATTGATTGTGGGCTGATTTCTATTGCCTTGCTAAAATCCTTTATTGCTTTATTATTATCACCTTTTATTGAATAAATATACCCACGCCATGCGTAAGCATCTGCAGCATTTGAATCAAGCATAATAGCTTTATTAAAATCAGCTAATGCTTTATCATATTCTTTTATAAAGATATATAATTCTCCACGTTCAGTGTAATATGATGATATGTTAGGATTTAATTCTATTGCTTTATCAAAATCTTCAATGGCACTTTCATATTCAACTTTTACAAATTTGTAAAATATAGCTCTTTGATAGTAAGCCTGGGCCAATTCTGGATTTATTTCAATTGCTTTATTTAAATCCATCAAGGCATAATCATATTTGCCTTTTTTATAATAGGAAATACCACGATAAAGGTACGCATTGGCAAAGTCAGGACTATGTGCGATAACTCTGTTAAAAAATTCAATTGCAATACTGTATTTACCCTGACTGTAATAGTCTGATCCAGCTTTAAAATGCTCGGCTGCTATTTGAGGAATGGTAGTAGGTGTTTCTATTGTATTTAGAATTTCATTGTCTTGCCAGTCTTTTTTAATAATGGCTTTGGTGGTTGTAAGTATTTTTCCGGATCTAACATCAAGGGCACGGGCATATACTTCAATTTCGTTATTGGTTAGGTATAGAATTGTTCCGGTAATGATTACATCAACGGCAAGTAGTTTGCCTGCAATCTGAGCTGTATCGGCATCCACTGCACCTGAAAGCTGCAATTCCTGTTCCTTTAAAATTGTATCAAGCTTGCTGCGTTCTACCACTGTGAGACTTTTATCACTGCCCATAAACGTAGTAAGGCGTTCCTGGATAATTGATGAAGCAGTAAGGCTATGTGTATTAATGCATGAAAAATTAACCACTGCAATCTTTTGCTTGTGAAACTGTTTGCTCAGGGTCATAGCCAGCTCCTGGAGTGTTTCCTGTGCAAAAGACTGAACAGAACAAAGAAGCATTAAAAGAGTAATCCATGCGAATGTTTTAAATTTCATAGTGTAACCTTTACTATATGTGAGTGTATATGAATATGCTACCATCTAAAGAAGGTTATTTCTAATATTTATAAAGAATTTTGTATTTCCTATTTGTTTTTAAAATAAATAACATATAATAATCATTGACAAATTTGTTTTATCAAAATAATGTACCAACTGGTCAGTACAGGATGGTATATATGGTATCAAAAGGAACAGTAACAAAACAGACAATCATTAACCGCATCATTGAGCATATACACCTCAATGGTTTTTCTGAAACAAGTCTCAGTGATATCATTGCCATTACTGGCGTTAAAAAAGGTAATCTATATTTTCATTTTAAAAATAAAGAAGAACTAATTTTAGAAGCACTCAAAGAAGCTCATCGGCAGTATCAGGAATATCTTGCAGCATATACAGCAAAGGTTTCTGAGCCTCTACAAAAAATAGATGCAATGCTTGATGCAGTATACACATACCACAAAAAACGAAAATTTAGAGGTGGGTGCATCTTTGGGAATATCGCACTGGAAATGGCTGATAAAAATATAGCCTATCGAGGATTCATCCATGATGTTTTTCAGCAATGGATTGACTGGACTGCAACACAACTGGAGGTTGCTGTAACAAATGGGCAATTGTTGGCCAGTACACCGGTACAGGAACTATCGCACCATATTATTGCTGCACTTGAGGGAGGGCTCCTTCTATCAAAAGTTACAAAAAATCCTGATGACCTGAATGCTGCTATTCGGGGTATAAAAGAGTTATTACATTACTATAAAACCAATAAAGGTTTAAAACGGAGGAATAATGCTATCAAAACAGGAAATAATTGATAAGGCAAGAGAGCTGCAATTTGATGATATTGGGTTTGCAACAGCAGAGCCATTTGAAGAACACAAACAGTTTTTAACAACAGTACCTGACAATTTTACATGGGCAAGTATCTTTGGTCTGCCTCTTGAAGAAGGCTGTAATCCTCAAAGCATACTTCCTCAGGCAAAGACTATTATTGTGCTCATTGAAAACTATTTTAAATTTTCGTTTCCTAAATCAATGGAACCATACTTTGGACGTTGCTATATGGATGATGACCGTGTAACCAAGGATGGGTTGACGGTCAGAATACGGCAGTTTGTATCCTTTTTGCGTGAACATGGTCTTCAGGCAAAAGTGACGTTTTCCATTCCACAAAAGGCTGCTTCAGCCAGGGCAGGCATTGGAAATTTTGGAAAAAACTGTTTACTGTATGCAAACAATGCAGCGGGTAAAAGTTCATGGATAAGCCCCATCACCATACTGGTTGATAAAGCATTTGAAGCGAATGAACCAACGGTAAGAGTGGGATGTCCTGATTGGTGTCGAAATGCCTGTGTAGCTGCATGTCCCACACGAGCGTTGAAGGGCAACTGTACTATTGACTCCAAGCGGTGTATTTCATTTCTTACATATTTTGGGCAGGGTATTACGCCTCGAGAACTTCGAGAACCTATGGGCACGTATATATACGGCTGTGATCGGTGTCAGGATGTATGTCCACGCAACAGAGCATGGATGTCACAGGTGCTGCCACTAAACCCGCGCGTGGCTGCAAAGGAAGCATGGTTTGATATTGTAAAGCTGCTTCATATGGATGAGGCCTATTTTCAACACAATATTCAGCCACATATGTTTTACATGCCTGCAAGCGATTTGTGGCGATGGAAGATGAATGTAGCACGGGCAATGGGTAATAGTCTCAATGAGCGTTTTGTTCCAGAACTTATTAAAGCTTATGAAGACAACAGCGATGATCGTGTGAGAGGAATGATTGCCTGGTCACTGGGAAGAATTGGTGGCGCAAAAGCAAAGGCTGCACTTGAACGCTGGCGACATAGCGCTACACCAGCAGTGAAAGAAGAAATTGAGATGATATTCCTATAATCCCCTGGTGGATACTGTGAGTAATATTATAATAAGGAATAACCCTGCATCGCTTTCCATTATTCTTAACCGCCCTGAAGCTATTAACAGTTTAACTGTTGAAATGATTGATTGTATTACCAGTGAATTAAAGCAGGCACTTCATAATGAGTCCGTTCATTTTATTTTAATCTATGCATACGGCAGCAAAGGCTTTTGCGCTGGCGGAGATATCAAGAAGCTCTATCAGGCTTCTGTTAGTGGCGATAGTAACTACATAAAAGAGTTTTATTCCAAAGAGTATGCGCTGGATTACCTGCTGCACACTTATCCCAAACCCGTCATTGTATTTGCACATGGTATTACGATGGGTGGGGGCATGGGAATTGCAGCAGGTGCAACGCGTGTTGTGGTGACAGAGCAAACCGTGATGGCAATGCCTGAAGGGCGGATTGGATTTTTCCCTGATGTAGGGTCAACAGGGTGGCTTTTTACTAAATGTAAAAAGGGCTATCCATACTATTTAGCACTCACAGGCGATACTCTCTATGGTGCAGAATGCGTCCATGTTGGTTTGGCACATAATCAGATACTATCGCACATAGTATCACAATGTATTGCTGAGCTTGAACGCTTGCAGTGCAGCAACGATGATGTACTTTCAAGCATTAACAGCATACTTTCTTTTTATAGTACACCTGTACAACTGAGTCAAGGGGCAAAAGATGAATGGATTGGACAGTACTTTGACACGGATAAGCCAGTTCAATGTATTTTACAATCACTGGAACAATGCGCCACACACCACAATCTGTGTAATAGCGTTTTTACACGCATTGCCGAGCGTTCTCCCACATCACTTGTCCTGACCCATCTATTGCTGAAAGTAAACAAAGGCAAACCCCTTGATGAAGTTTTTGCACGTGAACTAAAAGCTGCTATTTTTATGACGCAGCATCATGATTACCGTGAAGGGGTCAGAGCCAGGTTAATAGATAAAGACAATAAACCAGAGTGGCAGCCATCTACAATAGACGATGTTGATGTTGATAAACTTTGTGAAGTTATAGGTGCCTAAAACGTAGAAATCAAATTACTTAATGTTTTCACCATGATCTGGACATTATCCATTGAAACACGCTGCAGGTTGTCTTTGGTGCTGTGCAGGCCACTCACACCATACGTCTCATTTGCAAAGCCAACGGTGATAGCGGGTATACCTTCGCGCATAAACATGATGGAATCGTCAGTGAGTTTTGGTAATGTGCCAATATCTTTTTTTGTAACCGTACGGTAAGCTTTTGCGAGCCTTTGAATCAGATTGCTATCGGCACTATAAAATGTAAGCATTACTCCGGCTTTTTCCCAGTACACCATATTCCCAGGCTCACCAACAAGTTCTAAATTTATGACCGATAGCTCCTGTGGTTTTTTATTGGATAAAAGTTTTTTAACATACCATTTAGCGCCCTGCAGATTAATTTCTTCACCAGTTGTGAACACAATCTCCACGTTAAGCGATTTATTGACCACTGTACCTTGCTTGATATTATCAGCAAGCCCTAAAAGGGCAACCACGGAAGAAGCGTTGTCGATAGCTCCAGAAGATTGATTCTTTAATACAATAAATCCACCCATTGCAACGGCAACCATCAGCCACTCCATGATACACAGAAAAACAAGACCAACTACAGTGTACCTGAACAATGGCTTTGTCAATGCTGTAATTTTTTTTGATAGTGCTACCCACAGTATTATAAAGAATCCCACAAGAATGCTTGGTACAATAAACTGGTATATCTTAGCGCGTTGCAGGTGATCAAATATATCAGTTTTTGAATCATAGTGTGCAACAAGAACCAGCGTGTGTGTTGCGTGATGTTGTGGAAAGGAAACAATTATATTTGCACTTTCTCTTGGGACAATCCATGACACCACAGGTTTTACAAGCTCAAATTCACATATAAGGATAAACGGGATTGCTACAAGAAACACAAGAGCTAACAAAGATTTTTGTTTTTTAATGCACCAGGCAAAAAGCAATGCAAGAATAAAACATACAAGCCCAGCAATAAGCATATTATATGGGTAAATGGTAACATGTTGCAACTCAAACGGAATATTATGCTGTGCAAGTATATCCTGTATATACCGGGCAACCGTATCCAGTGTGTCGCTATGATTGGGCCTTGGTATGGATATGTGTTTTAAAATTTCATACAGGTTCATAGGAATAGTATGAATCTATTATTCAATAACTCCACACATAATTTCTAAGGTAGCAGTCTTACCTTTTATTGTAATGGGGGTATCCGTTTCAGGATCATAACTTGCAGGAGCTAACTGTTTTATTAATATTTTAATAGGACCATTTTCAGCACCTGATTGTATCTCAGTCATGTTATGCTCAGATGGGGTAAATCCCTTAGATGTTAAAAATTCAACAATTTTTCTGGCTGCATTGGAAAGATCAGTATAATCATCTGTTGTTAATGGTATAGTAGCTTGTATCATCTTGCCCTTTAGCTTTTTTTCACCGATGTCATCAAAATTCCAGGTAAAGGTCGTATCAACAGGTTTTGAAAAATTAATTCCTTTTATAGTTCCAAGCATAGTAACAAGCTCATCAATTTTTTGATCAACTGTTTTTAATCGCTGGTACTGCTGTTTCCCACCATCAAATGATAAAATCCCATTATCAATTTTAACATCTTTCCATATTTCAGTTTCGCCTGAACTTAAGTTTAGTGTAATATCCTTTCCCGTAATAGACCATGAGCCATCGGTGAAAAGCCTTCCGCCTAAATATGCTGAAAATCTTTGCTTATCGTCCTCTTTTGAAAAATTAATTTCTTGATAGTCGCCTTTTATGGCTTCCCAATCGCCAAGAATGTCTTTTTCATTAATGGCGCTTTTTGTACAGCCTGTCATAAGCAAAGAAATGCTAAAAATGCAGTAACCAAAAACGATGATAATTTTATTCATTTTTTCCTCCTTTGGGTATAGAATGAGTACTAACGACTGACAGATACCGCTGGCGAAGACCAGCATTGTTAATATACATCCATGCTATGTATTTTGATGATGACTCCATCATAACATCGGCGTTGTTTTTTAGCAATAATTCCATTGTATGTGCTGCATTACCAAACACGGCATACATCAGTGGTGTACAGCCATGATTATCACGGGCATTGATATTACATTTTTTGGCAAGTAACAGTGAAGCAATCTCAACATTATCTGTATATGCAGCAATCATAAGAAGCGTTGTACCATTGGCATCCCTGAAGGTACAATCTGAAAGCTGGTTCATGAGTTTTTTAGCTTCACTATTGTTTTTGGTATAGATTGCTGTTGGTAAATTGCCATTGTTGTTTCCTTTTCCATATTGTGCTGCCAACCAGAAACGAGTTTGCCATCTATCTCTGTAGGGAGCATATTCCATCTGCTTGTAACGTTCAAGTTCAGTATATTTTTTTTCAATAGCAATGGCTATGTTCATAAGCTCTTTTGAAGAGCACTCAGCTGTTAATTTGTTAAATGCTTCTTCTTTAAAGTAACTATCGCCCAGCCCTTCTATAAATGTTTGTATAAGCTTATTTTTTGATAGTGAGCAATAGGTAAGTGGTGAAGGCAGATCCCATTGTGATAACGATATAACATCAACATAGTATAACACCTGCGTGGTGGAGAGCACATTGTCTTTACTAATGTGAAATTTATTGCGTATAGTTTCCTTTTCACTGTCAGAGATTTTTTGGAAGGTACTATCGCCCATACTGAATGCAACAATTTCGTTCTCTTGCTGTTTGCCATTCCATGTATATGGAAACATTGCATAGAGCACAGTGCCCACCTGGAGCCATTGAGTGCTTGCAATATCGGGGATTTCAGGTAGTTCCAATGCAGAAATTTTTACCAGCGATTCATCCGTCATAGAATATTTATAGAGGTATAGATGATGCACATATACATTGCCAGGGATGGACATATACATGGGGATAATCTCTTTGCCGGGCTTGCTTAAGACATATTCACACAGGAAATACATTGTGTTATTGAGTTTGTATCCTGGTGAAACGGTTAGCTTTGTATTTACAATAGCATATTTCATCCCGCCGCAACCACAAAAAAGAGTAAGCATGCATAGTGCAATGCTAACAATATATAAAGCATTGCGTCTGGTAGTATGCATGTGGTAACTCCTGTAGTAAAATAGTGGAGTGTGGCAGGTAGTTATTTGTTGGGCTAAAGTTTTGATGGTGGATTTACTCTACAACCACATCCACAAATGTAAAATGAATGGCATCAACCAGGCCACGATTACTCAACCTGAGTTCAGGTATTACAGGAAGCCCTAAGAGTGCCATGGTCATAAAAGGTGACACCAATGTGCATCCTAATTCTTTCCATGCTTTTTCTAAGTTTGCAACCTTTTTTTGTACCACATCAACTGGCTCATCGGTTAATAGCCCTGCAACAGGAAGTTCAACAAGTGCAAGTACTTTCCCATTTGCAACAGCAATCATACCGCCACCAGCTTTAATCAGTTCGTTGCCTGCAAATGCCATGTCGTCTTCGTTTGTTCCAACAATCAAAAGATTATGCGAATCATGTGCAACGGTTGATGCCACAGCTCCTGTAACAAAACCAAATCCTGTAACAAAACCAATGCCTTTTGTGCCGGTTGCCTTGTGTCTTTCAAAAAGTGCAGCTTTTGCAATATCTTTTGTTGGATAAGGTGCTATGTTGCCATTGACAACAGGCAGGATTTCAAACACCTGTTGTGTAAGTACACTTGCTTCCTGTATTTTTATAACACGAACCTTTGCCTGCTTCTTATTGCTTTTCAGGATAAAATCGTCTTTTGTTAATGTCTTCCCAACGTTCACCGTGTTTTTTGACCAATCAGGATACGTTACCTTTTTTGCCGGGATAAGTATTGTGCCATCCTTTGCAACAAGCTTTCCACCAATAATGACAGCTTTGACGGTTACTTTATAAAGGTCAGATAGTAGTACTATATCAGCAACCTTTGATGGTGATACACTGCCAAAATCCTTACTCATCATAAAGCATTCAGCAGTATTTAAGGTGATCATCTCAATGGCAGTGACAGGGTCAACACCTTCTTCAATGGCTCGCTTTACGATATGATCTAAATGTCCCAATTCAATAAGAGTGTGCGGATGTGTGTCATCACTGACAAGAACAGCAAAGCGGCTATTTACTGTATTCTGGGTGATGGCTTTTATAACTTCTTTTAAATCATGCCAGGCAGAGCCTTCACGTATCTTTGCATACATCCCAAGGCGCATCTTTGCAAGCGCATCTTCAGCACGCACTGATTCGTGACATGAGCGTACACCGCTTGCAACATACGCATTGAGCATTGCACCAGTGTCGGGAAGTGCAAAATGTCCGGTGACAGGTTTGCCAGCCTTTAATGTTACTTCTATTTCTTTGTGTACTTCCGGAACACTGTTGAAAACCCCAGGAAAATTCATAAGCTCACCCAGCCCGGCAATGCCCTCCCACTGCATGGCCTGTGCAATGTCGCTGGCTCCAATGACAGCTCCTGCATCTTCTAACCCCGGTGCAGAAGGGACGCATGAAGGAACCGTAGCATATACTCTAAGAGGTACATCTTTTGCTTCATCAAGCATAAGTCTTACGCCTTTAAGCCCCAGTACATTGGCAATCTCATGAGGGTCCATGAAGATTGCCGTAGTACCGTGGGGTACCACAGCGTTACTGTACTGACTTACGGTAAGCATACTGCTTTCAACGTGAATATGTCCATCCATGAAACCTGGCGCTATAAAAAGTCCTGTTGCATCAACTATCTCCGTTGACTCACCAATACAGTGCTTTGCATCGCCAACCAGTGCAATGCGCCCTTTATATATCGCTACATCAATATGTTCCTGTAATTCTTTTGTATTTACATTTACCAGTGTTCCGTTTTTTATCACCATATCAGCCTTACGGCGACCCATGGCAACATCAGCCAGTTCCATGGTTATGTTTTCTAATGGTATGAAGTCCATTCTGTGCCTCTTTGAAAATAATAACTTTTTTTCAAAAGCCTCAGGTGTATGATTATACTTGATACAACAACGTTATCCAATCTTTTCAAAGGCTTTTGTAATTGTTTCGTCAGAAGGCTTTTTAGTAAACAAGCTAACAAGTGGAACCACAACAAAAGGTGCCAGCATCCCTGCGCTTGAAGCTATAGGTGAAAGGTTTGCACCCAAATAGAAAAACAGGCCAATTGACGCTACAAGCCCTGTAATCATACCTGCATATACGCCTGCAAGAGTTGTGCGCTTCCAGAAAAGACCGTACAGGTATGGTGCCATAAAAGCACCGGCAACAGCTCCCCATGAAAGTGACATGAGTGTAATGATTATGGCAAATTCATATCGGGCAATAAAATATGAGATAATAATAAAAAGAGCACTTAAAAATCGCATCATAGCAACAGAGTTTTCTTTAGAAATTTGTGGATTAACATGCCCTTTATACAGGTCAATGGCTATAGCCGACGACGATACCAGCACCAGTGATGAAAGTGTTGACATGGATGCTGATAATATTAACAGGAGTATAACTGCCATGAGTGGTTCGGGGAGGTTTTGTGTTAACAGGTCAGGGATAAGCCTGTCAAATGCTGGTTTGCCATCAATAGCTGGAACAGCATCATAAAATATGTGCGATAGTGACCCGGTATAGTAGGCGCTGACGCCAATAATGGTAGCAAAAATCCCCGTTACTATGCTTGCTTTTTTTATTAAATCTTCACTTTTAATGGCGTAAAATTTCTGTACCATTTGTGGCATTCCCCAGACTCCAAACGACGTCATGAAAATGAGAGCACCAAGCAAAAGATATCCAGGATGCTTATCGGCTGGTATGTGCAATGGATATTTTTGTGCAACCAGTGCAATGCTTTCCGCTATCCCACCACTTTTTGCTGAAAGTACTAATACCATGGTGATAGATCCGGCAATCATGATTATGCCCTGAATAAAATCGGTTAATGTAATGGCAAAATATCCACCCAAAACCAGGTAAATACCGGTAATGCCTATCATGATGATTAATGCCAGGTCATACGAAATATGGAAATTAACTTCAAAGAGATGTCCCAATCCTTTAAAAACTGATGCAGAATAGGGAAGTAAAAATATAAAAATTATAATTGCTGCAAACATCTTGATATATGTGCCATTGAAACGTTCCATTAAAAATTCAGGCATTGTCATGACATCTAAATTTTGTGTCATGATACGGGTACGCCTGCCTAGAACCAACCATGCAATAAATGAACCAAAAAGAGCGTTCCCAACACCAATCCATATTGCATCAAGTCCAAAAACCCAGCCCAGTTTACCGGCAAAACCAATAAACAGCACTGCTGAAAAGTATGACGTGCCATACGCCAGAGCAGACACCCATGGGCCAATTGTTCTTCCACCTAAAAAGAAATCACCAAGCGTGGAAGTCTTTCGCATGCCCCAGACTCCAATAAAAACCATTAACACTAAGAAGATTGTAAGTAAAGAAATTGACCACATTGCCAGTTCTCCTTTTATATATAGAATGGTATTACATGCAATATGATATGATAAAACTGCTATTGTATTATAGCAGAAACAATGTATGTATTTTTATATGTTGCAATTAGATGTCAATGATAAAAAATCTGGCGGCAGTAAAACAAAAGGCGCCTTTTTTAGGGCGCCTTTTGTTTCTTTCATTATTCATTCATTGTGTACTGGCCTTTTAATGCATACACGTGGTCCTTCCACACTTTGTTGAAGTTTTCATCATCAAGAACAGGTTTTTTGATCATCTTTAATATAAGCTCATTCTGTTTATCGGTGTTCTTCTGGCCTGTGTAAAGACGTGTTGCGTATGCTGAAAAATCACTTACAATAAATTTGAAGATTTCATCAATAATCTCATCTTCAACATTGTAAATCTTCTTGTTTTCACAGATAAGCTGTGTGTAAGGAATAAGCGTGAAAAGCTCGCCAACTGTCAGCATGTAGTCAATATTCTTGGTTTGCTTTTCATCAGGGGTTCCCTTTACAAGGAAATTTTTAAAAGCTTCTATCTGTTCCATGAATACTTCTAAATTTTTGCTCCTGATACCTTCATACGCTTTACGGTAATCATGGAACTGGATGGATCCCAATCCTTTGGTTGGGCCCTGATTGAAAAGGAAGCTGTCATTGGATGCATCATCACGCCGGGGCACTTCAGGATAGTCTTTTGGTTTGAACATGAAGTTTTGTAAAAATTTTACAACCAGCGCCATGTTGACGTGAGTGGTACCCTCTAATTTGGGCAACATGCCAATATCGCGGATTGCCATTTCAAAGTAGGTTTCCTGTTCAAAGCCGCGTGCTGCAATAACCTCATGTAGCAGCCCAATTACCTTTTCGCCTTCCATGGTAACTTTCATTTTCTGGATAGGGTTGTATAGTAAATACCGGCGGTCATTTTCATTTGCACTACGCATGTAATCACAGGCTCGCAATGCAAAAAGCTTCATGGCAGCAAGTCGTGCAAATGCTTCGGTAAAAATCTTTTTTACATGCGGAAAATCAGTTACATACATATTATAAAGATTTCTGTTAGCGGCATGGTCTATAGCTTCATAAAAAGCATGTTCGCAGATACCAATTGAAGCCCAGCCCAATTCGTACTTACCAACATTAACTGTATTGAGTGAAGAATCCCATGCGTGATTGCCACGTGACAGGATGTCAGCTTCGGTTATGGGATAGTCATGGAGAGCAAACTCAGCAACATACGCCTGGCGCACACCAGAAGTGCTTATCTTTTTAACGCATTCATAGTTGGGATGTTTTGTGTCAACAACAAAGAATACATATTCGCCGGTATCAGCCATTTTGCCAAAAACTGAAATGAGTGCTGCTGCATTGCCATTGCCAATGTAATACTTGTCACCACGAGCTAAGTATGTGCCATCACCTTTGGGATAGAGCATCATGTCGGTGCTGTAGATATCAGCGCCATGCTCTTTTTCGGAAAGGCCAAAACCAAAAATGCCGCCATCTTTTAACAGTTTTGCAGCTTTGTGTTTTACCTCCTCATTTTGTCCCATCCAGATTGGGCCCAAACCCAAAATAGTAACCTGCCAGGTATACCAGTAGCACAGGCCATAAAAACCTAAGATTTCATTAAACTCTTCAATGCGCCACATGTCCCAGCGACTATCGGGATCACCATATCCTGATGGAGTGAGTAATGTGGCAAAGGCCTGCTCTTTCTTAATAAATTCAAGAAAATCATCGTACCATACTGCTGCCTGATCATCTTCTTTGATCTTTTTTAAACCTTTGTTTTCAAAAAACTCAATGGTTTTGAGCATTAAATTTTTTGTTTTTTCATCAGCATGATGACGATTGTACTTTTTTGGATTAAACAGTAACATTGTTCCCCCTATTCACCTGTAATATATAATACAAATTGGTATATACTTGATAGTATTATTATTGTATAGTATAGCACTACACTATATGTATCAGTCAATAAAAAATTGATGATTACATGTTATTTGAATACCCTGTACCGCACATTACTGGTAGAGTTACTTTTGCAAAAAATGGTCATGAACTCCCGTTTGATACATTCCTTTCATTAGATGAGCTTATTAATAATGATTCGGAAGATACTTTTTTAGAACTACTCAAACGTTTTATGAATAAAAATGCAGTTGCAGGAGTACAGCCTAAAACTATGGCGATAGTTTCTGATAAAGGGCAGTTTGAAAGCAGGGAGTATACCATTAAGGAGTCATGAATTTCTATGGTTAGCTGAAAATGAATATTTTTCAATGCGGTCAATGCAAAAAGCAGGTGTTATTATTCCAAAAATATATATTTCAATAAATAAACGCTTTCTTATTGTAGAAAAATTCACTATTGATAGTAAAGGCAAAGTTTTTGGTTTTGAAGTGGTTCTGAGTCTTATGGGGAAAAACAGAATATATAAGTATGAAGGAAGTTATTAGCAGATTGCAAAAGTTATTTAACAGGGAACAAATAGTGATGAGTTTTCTATGATTCAGTTATATAAAATGATAGTAATGAATTACATTTTGAAAAATGGAGATGCTCATCTACGAAATTTTGGTGTATTGTATGAACATGATATGACAAAAATACGATTATCACCTGCATATGATGTAGTTACCACTGTTGTTTATATTTATAAAGACAAACCCGCACTAACATTGTGTGGAAGAAAACTATGGGCAAGCCTACATGAATTAAAAAAGTTTGGTCAAAAATTTTTCTTTTTGTTTGTCTGAAAATGAGAGCAATATAATTATTGAAGAATGCAGATCAGCAGTAAAAGATACTATTACGAAACTAAAGAAATATATTCTTGACAATAGTACTTTTGCAGGTATTGGACAAAGAATTATTGATGTGTGGGAATTTTCATTAACTCAAACTGAAACCATACGGGAGATCCCGGATGACATTATACGAAATTGGTGAAGAGATAAAAAGAATACGAAAACAAAAAAAAATCACACAGGAAATCCTGTGCAAAACAGGTATCAGCAGACCAACGTTATCAAAAATTGAAAATGGTGAATTTGCCAATGTGAGTGTCAGAGCACTTGATAAAATTCTTATGGCTCTGGGGTATGAACTATCGTTGCAATCAAGAAATATTGTTGGCTTGCCACCTTTACAAAATGATTAATTGAAAATTATACTTGCAATTTGCACCAACCGCTGTAAACTATCGCTATGATTAAACGAAAGATAGAAAAAACGCTTAAAGAGCTTGAAAAACAATATCCGGTTGTAACTATCACGGGGCCGCGACAAAGCGGAAAAACAACATTATGCAGATATGTATTTAAAAGTAAAAATTATGTAAATTTAGAAGCTCCTGATATAAGAAAGTTTGCATTTGAAGATCCACGAGGGTTTCTAAAACAGCATGGAAATAATGTTATTATTGATGAAATACACAGAGTGCCACAGCTTATATCATATATACAGACAATAGTTGATGATAATCCTGAATCCGGACAGTTTATACTGACTGGGAGCAGCCATTTTGGGATTATGAATGGGATAAGTCAGTCATTAGCTGGCCGAACAGCAATAGTAACATTATTGCCGTTCAGTTATGAAGAAATACAGCATATCGTTCCCTGTAATATTGACAGATTGCTATATACAGGATTTTATCCTAGAATACACGATAAGAAATTGAATCCAACACAGGCACTGGCCGATTATGTTGCAACATATGTAGAAAGGGATTTAAGACAACTGGCTACTATCAAGGACCTTTACACATTTGAAAAATTTTTACGTTTGTGTGCAGGTAGGGTAGGGCAGCTTTTAAATATGCAGAGTCTGGCAAGTGATGTTGGCGTATCGCACACAACTATACGTGCGTGGATATCAATACTTGAAGCCAGTTATATTATATTTTTGCTTCAACCATGGTATGGCAATGTAGCAAAGCGTTTGATAAAATCACCAAAGCTATATTTTTATGATGTTGGACTGGCAACCTATCTCCTTGGTATTGAAAATGAAAAACAGATGCAACGCGATCCATTACGGGGCAATCTTTTTGAAAATATGGTCATAGCTGAAATTATAAAATATAGATTCAACCGTGGTAAAAGGAGCACTATATTTTTTTATCGGGATAGCAAAGGTACAGAGGTTGATGTACTGTACCAATATGGAAGGAATATATTTCCTATAGAGATAAAAGCAGGCGCTACAGTTGTGGATGATTTTTTTAAAAATTTTAATGCAGTATGTAAGTATATTGATTGTGAAAAAGGCGCGGTTATATATGGTGGTAGCGAAATTCAAAAAAGAACTGGCATTGATGTTATACCGTTTGTTAAAATCCCTGATTTATTACAACAAATAGATAAAAATCAATAAACTATTGATGTCTGGAATAACTGTAAGTTATTGACAATAATTGTGTATAGTGTAGTGTACGATAGTGGTTGTAAATGGTCAAAGAAACCAGATGGATGATGTAGCTATTTAAAGAGCAGTGATATTAACCTTGTCCATAGATTCCATGTAAGGCGCGGAATTACGATTTTTAGGAATGATACTATTGAGGGAATATATGAAACGAGCACTCATTACAGGCATTACCGGGCAGGATGGTGCATATTTAGCAGAGTTGCTTTTGCAAAAGGGATATACCGTTATTGGCGGGTTCAGGCGGTTGAGCACTCCAAACTTCTGGCGATTAGAGGAGCTTAATATTCTTGATAAGATTGTCATGGTTGAAATAGATATGCTTGATGCTGGCAACCTGGTGCGCGTCATAGAAAAATATAAACCGGATGAAGTGTATAATTTAGCTGCGCAGAGTTTTGTGGCACACTCATTTGCAAATCCTGTTCTTACGGGTAATGTCACCGGCCTTGGTGTAACCAATATTCTGGAAGCAATTAGAATAGTGAATAAAGACATAAGGTTTTATCAGGCATCAACATCCGAGCTTTTTGGCAAGGCACAGGAAACACCACAAAAAGAAACAACACCATTTTATCCCCGCAGTCCCTACGCTGTGGCAAAGCTATACGGTCACTGGATGACAATAAACTATCGCGAAGCCTATGGTATCTTTGCTTCTACAGGAATTCTTTTTAACCATGAATCACCGTTACGAGGCATAGAGTTTGTTACGCGAAAGATCACGGATGCTATCGCCAGAATATACCGTGGAAAGCAGGATTACTTTGAAATAGGTAATTTAGAGGCAAAGCGTGACTGGGGCTATGCAAAAGAATTTGTTGAGGGTATGTGGCGTATTTTGCAGGCTCCGCGCCCTGATAATTATGTGCTGGCTACCGGTGAAACGCATTCTGTGCGCGAATGGGTTGAAGTGTGTTTTAACTATATTGGGAAAAATATTGTGTGGGAAGGCACAGGCGTGGATGAAGTTGGCAAAGACGCAAAAAGCGGTAAAACGCTGGTAAAGGTTAATCCTGAATTTTTCCGCCCTGCCGAGGTAGATTACCTGGTGGGAGATGCATCCAAAGCAAAGAATGAATTGGGCTGGGAGCCAAAAGTGAAATTTAAAGAGCTTGCCGAAATAATGCTCAAACGTGATATTGAACGAAATAGATAGACGGCTATTTTCAACTCAAATTGAAAATAGTCTTGACTTTTTCCCAGTTTATTGTAAAAAAGTCACTATGATTGCAAGAAATATACAAAGCTTTTCGTTATCTGTTTTGTCCGAATATAATAAAATGTTATTTATAAGCGGCCCACGGCAGAGCGGTAAAACGACATTTGCCAAACATTTATTAGAACACTATACCGGATTATATACTAACTGGGACGTGGTTACTGACCAGAAGCGTATTATTAATGATCCATACTTTTTTCAAAATGTAAATAGGGATCCAAATAGCAAATTCCTGATTATTTTTGATGAGATTCATACATACAAAAAGTGGAAAAATTATTTAAAAGGCTGCTATGACGGGTTTAATCGTGAATTCAATTTTATTATTACTGGCAGTGGTAGGCTGGATCTTTTTAAAAAAGGTGGCGATAGTTTATTTGGAAGATATTTTGCCATAAAATTATTCCCTTTTACTGTTGGTGAGCTTATATATTCTCAGATAGATGTTGACAGGTTCAGTCAAGGTTTACAGCAGGGTTTTAGTAACAGTGATTGTTATGAGATCTATCAACGGTTATTCACGTATTCTGGATTTCCTGAACCGTATATTAAAAGAAGTGATAGTTTTTATACTATATGGAGTAACGAAAGAAAAAAGACGCTTATCCGTGAAGATATACGCAATGCGTATGCTGTAAAGGATATATCAAACATTGAAATATTAGCTGCATTACTTCCTTCAAAGGTGGGGTCGGCGTTATCAATAAATTCATTGCGGGAGGATATTGGTGCAGCTTTTGATTCAATAAAAAAATGGCTCTTGATATTGGAACAGTTTTATTATGTTTTTTTTATACGGCCATATTCAAAGAATGTGGCGCGTTCAATCAAAAAGGAGCCAAAAGTGTATGTATATGATTGGGTGGAGATAGACGATGATGCAGCACGATTTGAAAATATTGTAGCTTTTCATCTTTATAAAACAGTACATTTATGGAATGATACAGGAAAAGGCAGATTTGAGCTGTACTATTTACGCGATAAAGATGGAAGGGAAGTTGATTTTTTTGTAACAAACAATAACAAGCCTTTTTTCATGATCGAGTGTAAATATGCTGATGAAGAGATATCAAAAAATCTACTCTATTTTCAGGTTAAAACAAAAACACCATACGCTATTCAGGTAGTGCATAAAAAAGATACAATGAAAAAGCTGCACCATAATGCAATGGTTCAATATGTTATTTCCGCTGACAGATTTTTGCAGTATCTTTGTTAATACAATTAAAAAAATGGAATTGCTAATTCCAAAAATGCAGCAAAAATGGAATTAATACACGGTTTTTAGAAGCATTGAGTTTTTCGCATGCGTCAGTTTTAAATGTAAGTCAGGTTGCACGTGAATGTATGGTTGAACGTAAAACAGTTGAAGGCTATCTTAAAGTTCTTGAGGATTTACTATTATGTTTTACAATTAACATTTTTTCTAAACGAGCAAAACGAAAATTAATTAGCCATAGCAAGTTTTATTTTTTTGATACAGGAATATTCAGACATCTGCGCCCTAAAGGGCCTTTAGACAGGTTGTCTGAAATTGATGGTCAGGCATTAGAAGGACTTGTGGCACAGACCTTGAGGACCTGGATGCATTATAGAAAAAAAAATAACACATTATATTATTGGCGGACTATCAATGGGTTAGAAGTTGATTTTATTGTATATGGTGAAGATGGTCTCTATGCAATTGAAGTAAAAAATGCCAGAAACATCTATCACGTGGATTTAAAAGGCCTGGAAGCATTTAAAAAAGATTATCCTGAAGCACAATGTACTCTTCTTTACCGGGGCGTTGAGCGGTTACAGAAAGGTGATGTAGTATGTATTCCTGTTGAAGAATTTTTATATAAGCTTCATCCGGATAGGCCTATCATGGATATATAATAAAAAATTATTGACAATAATGAGCAAAAAAATTACTCATAAAAAATTGTGTATTTTACTTTTATGACATTGTTTTGGGCGATAGTTACCTGTAAGAACTCAGCGCAGTGAAATTCCCTGTAACTGAGAGGGCGAAGCTTTTTGTCATCCTGACCCCAATATAATCGGAGGAAGGATCCATTTGTAAGAAAAGACGAGATTCTTCGGTCGCTTTCGCTCCCTCAGAATGACAGGGTGGTGAATATGTCATCGTATATTGGTTATTACTTGATATAAATTCTTTTTTAGTTATATTTACTGAAGAAAGGATATAGGGAAGGCGATAAAGATTAAGCTTGTCATTGGTTATTAAAACCGTTCAGAATGTTAATTACGCCTTCCCCCCTTCTTGAATCTGGACAGTACATTAGGCTACAAGCCTGCATTTACGATGATAGAGACCAAGAAGGACCATATCCTAACAAAACATTAACTAATATAGTGAGGTAGTATGAAAAAGTCAATAGGAATTGATGTGAGCATGAATACGTTAGAGGTAGTATGGTACGATGGTAAATATTCAACGAACAAACAGTATGAAAATAGTTTAGAGGGATTTCAAAAGCTTGAGGA
>JARYLT010000034.1 GCA_029907515.1 Spirochaetota bacterium
TAAGAAAAGTCATTGGAGTGGTAAATAATTTTTTATGTTTCTGGTAGGATTACACACTAAATTGGACTTGACCATTTATAAATTAATAATTCTTAAAGTTATTTATTTCACAATCAATTGTAAAAATTTTAGGGAATCATTAGTAAAATTAGATATATTAATGAAAAATTCTTTAATGACAACAGGATGCCATTGAAGCTTTCATATAAAATTTCACCAATTAATGATACCATTTTCAGAATTTCATTACCTCTCCCGGGTTATCCGCCTTATATCAATGTATATCTTTTTAAGGGAGAAGTTAATACACTATTTGATACCGGAATATTCTGGACATGGCGGTTGTTGCGAAGAGCATTGCATGATTTAGGACTACAGTTTTCTGATATTCATCAGGTTATTCCTTCACATGGGCATGTTGATCACTATGGTGCAGCATATGCAATAGCTAAAAGAAATAAACATGTTGAAGTAATAACTCACATTGCAGATGCTAAACGAATAGAAGAAGGCTTGTACAATAAACCTTCTATTATGTTGAAATTCATTGAATCAATGGGTGTACCAAAGCCATTAATAGTGCCACTGGCATTTCTTGATTTAACATTTAAATCAATGGGTCATCCCGTTATTGTTACACGGAAAATTACTGATGATCAATGTTCATTACAGGTTGGGAATTACAATGCTACATTGATCTTAACACCGGGACATTCCAAAGGTGCTATGTGTTTGTATATTGAAAAAGAAGGCTTTTTATTTTCTGGTGATCACATTGTACCTGGTGTAAAGCCAATTATTCTGGCAGGCTTTGAACCAAATACATCATTTCCAGTTGCCCAAAGTCATACTATCTTTCATACCTCACTGAAAAAGATTGAGAAATTAAGCCCAAATCACATTTTCCCGGCACATGGTGAACCTTTTCAGGAAAAATTAAATCGTTTGATAGTAAAATATCAGAAAGTATATCAATTTAGAAAGAAACGCATGTATAATTTATTATTGAATAACGATTATACTGTTTATGGACTGGCACGACAGGTATTTAAAAATCTTAAAGGAATAAATCTGGTGCTTGATCTGTATTTGTCATTATCGGAAACATATACTCACCTGGAAGCCATGTGTGAAGAGGGCGATGTAATAAAATATAATTTTGATAATACATACTATTATACTGCAACATTATTATAAATTACAATTGACATAATATATCGATATCGATTTATTGTATCTAATTATTACAAAAAATTCAATATTATGAAACTATCTCACAAAAAAGCACTATACCTCTTTTTAGCTATTGGAATAGCTTTAGCAATAGGGTTACTGCCAATTGAGTACTGGCAAAACACAGGTGATACATCCATACAGTTAACAACTCAGGGTAAATATTCTCTGGCAGTATTAGCGTTTGCAGTGATAGGGTGGGTAACTGAAATAATGCCATTTGCAATTACAGGCTTATTTTCGCTTTCGTTACTGGTTATAACGGGATGTGCACATCTTCCTGATCTGGTTAAAGATGGTTTTGGCAATCAGGTTATTGTTTTTTTTATTGGAGTTATGATCATTGGAGCTATCGTTAATGAAACTTCCTTTGTTTCAATAATTACACAAAAACTTTATAAACGATATTGTTCACAACCAAAAACATTGATTTTTATTATACTTGCTATTGGCATGATTTTAGCGGGATTTGTGACAGAAATGGCGGCAGCAGCTATGGTGTTGCCTTTTGCAGTTTCAATCTTAAAACGAGCACATATAGAGCCACTGAAAGATAATTATGGTAAAGCAATGATGATTGCATGTGGTTGGGGACCAGTAATAGGTGGCATATCAACTCCTGCAGGTTCGGGTGCTAATCCGCTTACAGTGGGATTTTTAAAGGATCTGGCACATATTGATCTATCGTTTGCACAATGGATGGGTATTGGTTTTCCTGCAGCACTGTTAATGCTACCTTTTGCATGGTATATACTGGTAAAAACGTTTAACATAGAATCGGTAAGTTTACATGTAGATACTGAACATAATGAAAAAATACAAATCCCATTACATGATATAATAATTGGGATATTGTTCATGGTAACAATATTGTTATGGATATTTGAGCCTGTGCTGCATAGTCTATTCCCATCGTTACAGTATATAACTATGTCCTTTGTTGCTATAACAATTGCATGTTGTATGTTTTTGCCGCCTTTTGCGCAGTTAAGCTGGCATAAGGTTGAACATGCTATTAACTGGGGAGCAATTATTTTAATTGTTTCAGGTTTAGCGCTGGGAACAACAATATACAAAACGGGTGCGGCTAAATGGCTTGCTTGGGTACTATTCAAAAATCTTAATCTTTTGCATCCTGTTGTTATGGTTTTTGCAGTGGTCATTGGAGTTTCTATTGTAAAAGTTATGTTTTCTAGCAACACAGTAACCGGTATCATAATGGTACCGTTACTCATAGCACTATCTGGCACTACTGGGATTGATCCTGCGCTGGTTGCAATACCTGCAGGATTAACATCATCGCTTTCTTTTATACTGGTAACATCAACGCCAACAATTGTTATTCCTTATACAGCAGGATATTTCACAATTGCAGATATGGTGAAGCCGGGCATATATATGACCATTGTTTCATCTATATGTGTCACAATAAGTTTTTTAATTTTTGGTTCTTTGTTTAACATCATAACATGGTAAATATTTTTAATTAGTAATATTCAAAAAAATTATATTATGCGATAGTAACTGTTAATGGAGGAGTTCATGAATACAATGTCAACAGAACAATTAGAACAACGTGCAAAAGAGTTCAGATATGTAATAACCGACATGATATGCAGAGCTGGTTCAGGTCATTTGGGTGGTTCATTGAGTTTAGTGGAGATAGTTACCACACTATACTATCGTATCATGAATATTAAGCCTGAAAATCCAGCATGGGAAGACCGTGATAGACTTGTTTTATCAAAAGGCCATGCCGGTCCCGTTTTGTATGTAGTGCTTGCATATTTAGGCTTTTTCCCAAAAAGCTGGCTAAAAACATTAAACCAGAATGGTACAAATTTACCAAGCCATGTAGATCATAATAAAACGCCAGGTATAGACATGACAGCAGGTTCATTGGGACAGGGTTTATCATGTGCCTGTGGTATGGCGTATGCTGCTAAACTCAATAAAAAGTCATATAACGTCTTTTGTATTATTGGTGATGGTGAAAGCAATGAAGGGCAAATTTGGGAAGCTGCAATGTTTGCAGGACATAATAAACTGGATAACCTGATTGTAATTTGTGATTACAATAAAATGCAGATTGATGGAAAAACCGATGAAGTTGTAACACTTGAGCCCTTAGCTGATAAATGGCGAGCATTTAATTTTGAAGTATTTGAAATGGATGGTCATAACTGGGATGACATATATTCCACCATTAATAAAGCAATTACAGTAAAAGGAAAGCCTGCAATGATTATTGCCCATACAATAAAAGGAAAAGGCAATGCAGAAGTTGAAAATAAAGTGGCCAGCCATAATATTAAGATCAATAATCAATCAGATTATGATAAGTATATGAAAGGTTTGGGTTATACAATGACGTTGCCATATTGATTATACAGGTTATTATTGTAAGGGTATAATGCTTATTAGTAATCAATGATCAATCGCCATTACAGTATAATGATTAATTCAAAATGATTAATATATTTGTTTAAGGAGAAAAACAATGAGCTATCATGACATGGAAATGCGTGCAGTGTATGGGTTAACATTATGTGAATTGATGGAACACGATAAAAATGTTTTATGCCTGGAAGCAGATTTAAGTAAAGCGTCCGGAACCAATCCAGCAGTATGTACAGCATTCCCAGAGAATTTTATAAATGTTGGCGTTGCCGAAGCAAATATGATCGGATTGGCAGCAGGTTTAGCACGTGAAGGTAAAATACCATTTTGTGCAAGTTTTACCTGCTTTGCATCACGAAGGGTTTATGACCAGATTACCATCAGTGTGGCGTATGCCAATACCAATGTAAAGATAGTGGGAACTGCGCCCGGTATTACACAGGGACCAAACGGTGGGACTCATATGGACTTTCTGGATTTAGCAATTATGCGTGCTATGCCCAATATGCATGTATACAGTCCCTGTGATGTATATGAACTGCGTGCTGTAATGAAGTATATGGCAACACACTATCAGCCAACCTATATGCAGCTATTGCGACCAAAGATGCCAGTAGTATTTAATGAAAGTTTTACGTTTGATCCAAATAAAGCAACAAAAATTTCAGAAGGTAGTGATGTAACAATTGTAACAACGGGATATACTACGCATTTGGCAGTGAATGCTGTAGAGCAATTAAAAAAAGAAGGAATTAAAGCAGAGCATCTTCACTACAGTTCTATAAAACCATTTGATGAAGATTTGCTGATACAATCAGCAAAGAAGACTGGTTGTGTTGTAACTGTGGAAAATCAAACTATCATTGGTGGATTAGGTGGGGCTGTCTGTGAAGTATTAAGTGAAAAACTTCCGGTAAAAGTAAAACGTCTGGGCATACAGGATGCCTTTGGTGAAGTTGCAACAGAACAATATTTACTCAACAAACATGGATTTAATGTAGAACATATTATCAATGCATGCAAGGATATGATTAAATGCAAATAGGGGGAATTAAACAATGAACTTTGTCATTGGATCAACACGTGCTGGATTGCAGCTTAAACGTGCTATAATTGATTATCTTGTAAAGCAGGGTCATCAGATAGAAGATGTTGGTATGAAAGATGAAGCAAATTTTGTGCCCTATCATATAGCAGCTGCAAATGTGGCATCTTTAATTTCACAGGGAAAATATGAGAAAGGCATTGTAATATGTGGTACGGGAGCGGGTAGTGCAATTGTTGCCAATAAATTCAAAGGTGTATATGCGGTACATTGTACCAATTCATTTGAAGCAAAAAAAGCATCAGCTATAAATAATGCAAATGTATTAGTACTGGCCGAATGGCTTACACCCGCAAATCATGCATTTGAGATAATAAATGACTGGCTTTCAACACCATTTGGGAGCGGTTTTGAAGAAGAATGGCAAAAATTTTTAGCAAACTGCATTGATGAAATCAAAGATATGGAAAATAAAAATTTTAAATAAGTCATGACTCTAAATCCAAACATAAGTAAATACTGTAAAAAGCAAAAGGGCGATAGTTATTGTTTATATACTATGTTATAAGATGCAATAAGTAATGTAATAAATATACTATCTTTATTTCTCTAATGTGACATAATATATCTTATCGGAAGTAATATATGAAGTATAAAAGGATAAATGTTTATAGACAAAATTATTTCTTTTACGGTATATGGCTGATAGTTACAATATTACTTCTTATTCGATTGTGTGATACATGTCATTAATATTCATTATAGGATTTAGCAGTGAAGAAAATATATTTAATATTAGTTTTAGTAATTACATGTAGCTATTGTTCTAAAATACATTCAAAGCTAAATGATACAGTAACTATCACATTTATTGGTGATGTTATTATGCATGGCCCTGTAAAATCATTTGCTCTTAGAAATAATATAAATGATCCAAAAACTGCCAGATCAATAAACAATGGTGGTTTTGACATACTTTTTGAACATATAAAACATGAGTTTGAATCATCTGATTATGTGGTGGCAAATATGGAATTTCCAGTTGCTCCACCATATACCAGCAAGGCATTTATATTCAATTGTCCACCGTATGTTTTAGATGCATTCAAAAACATTAATATCAATATAGTAAGTATTGCAAATAATCATATACTGGATCAGGGCTATGATGGATTACTCAGCACTATCCAGATACTGGAATCAAAGCATATTCAGTATACGGGTGTCAGTAAAAATAATAATTCAACACTAAATGGAATTATTGTTGGCAATAACCCAGTTAAAGTTGGTATTATAGCCTACACTGGGGTTTTGAATTATGGTCTATCAAAAAAATATAAAAATAACATACATATTAACGACTTTTATGATACTAAAAAAGTATTAACAGATATTGCGGAAATAAAAAATAAGTGCGATTTTCTTATAATGATTGCACATATCGGGAATGAATATAGTACTCAGCCATCAAAAAAAGATATGAATATAATCAAAACATATTGCGAAGCTGGTGTGGATTGTGTTATTGGGCATCATCCACATGTCATACAACCTGTTGAACAAATTAAAGCTTCTGATGGACGAATATGTACAGTATTTTATAGCCTGGGAAATTTCATAGCAAACCAGTCATCAACTCATAATGATCCAAAAAGCGGTGTTGAATGCAGTACCCGTGAAGGTTTAATTGTTAGTTTAATATTGGGAAAGGATCAAAGTGGAATATATCATAAATTCAATATTCTTCCTATCATGATTTATAATGTTCCTGACACAGAATCAAAATATAAATATGGAAGACGAATACAACCGATTGCCATAAAACAATATATTTATAAAGACCATGAAAATAATAATGCTAATAGTGAAGAAATTAAAAGATTAAATAATAGAATTAAGGAAATAAAGAAACATTTGTTTTTATATGGCAAGTATGATAATGTTGTATACTTAGAGTAAAAAAATCACTAGCGTTTTATAGTAATGATGCAATTATCATCTTCTGCACATTTTCGGTTCCATCAATAAACATCATTGTTTTTGCAAAATCGTTTAATAGCTTCATTTCACTTGCATCAATAATTGACCTGTACCCTAACGTATCCATTCCAAAATTAGTGATGTCAATAAATAATCTACTGGCATAGTATTTTGCCATAGAAGCTTCTTTGGTGAATGGCTCATTATTATCTATTTTCTCACATGCATCGTTATATAATAAACGTGCTGCATGCAACCGTGTTTCAAATTCAGCTATAGGAAAACTTATTCCCTGGAAATCATATAAATACCTGGAAAATTGTTTTCTTGTTTTTGTGTGATCAATAATGATATCCAGTGCATGTTGAGCTGCACCAACACAGCATGCTGCCACAAGAGGCCTTCCTTTATCAAGCATTTCAGTTAGTAAAAAATATCCACTTCCTTCATCGCCAATCTGGTATTGTGTATCAATTGTAACATTATTAAAAGTAACAGTACCTATCACGCTATGCAAAAATGAAGACACTTCAAGTTTTTCAAATGAAATGTTATCAGCAGTTTCAGGAATAAGGAAAGCATTAAGCCCTGCCCTGCCCTTTTTGCTACTTTGTGCTATCACTAAATAAAACGATGCTATACCACTGTTGATAACAATGACCTTTTTCCCATTAATTATGATTTTATTATCATTTTTTATTGCAGTAGTTTGAATGGATGTTATATCGGAACCTGCATGTTCTTCGGTTAAGCAAAAAGCCAGTGGCTTTGGTGTGTTGTTAACAGCATTAAGTAGCCATTTCTTTTTGTTATTATCTGCAAACGACTTTATGAGTTCATAGCAGTGTATAGTTGTTAATAAAGTAGGCAAAGTGTTATAATAATTATATGCAAGTGTTTCAACAATAATACCAGCATGGCTAAATGATCCAGACAGACCACCATATTCTTCAGGTACTAATAATACATGTAATTTATTTTTGCAATATATTGAATAATAAGCCAGTACACGTTCAGTAGTTGACAAATTATTTATTACAGAAGATTGTGAATCAAGCAATTGTATACATTCCTGCAATAATTTATTAAGATTCTGGGGTAATGATATATTACTCATTGTGTTTTCTCCAGAGAAGAAAATCAATAAATTGGTCTAATTCTGAAAATTCCTGCCTGTTTAATTGCTTTACCTTACTGGTAAGTAAATCTAACATTTCATCATTAATTATATTTTCATCATCTTCTAACATTGATTCATCATCAAGAAAGTATGAAATTGGTTTTTCAAGATGTTCGGCTATTAATTCAATCTGATGAAAATATACTCTTCGCTTGCCTAATTCATAATTTGACAATGCAGCCTGCGTAATACCAAGGATTTTAGCCAGTTCAATCTGAGTAATGCCCTTCTCTTCGCGGGCTATCTGTATCTTTTTACCAATCTCTTTAAAAGCCATATTATTTTATAAATAATGATTATAATTTGATTCAACTCATAAAAGTGTCTGGATTATAAATAAATCAATAAAAATTCAATACATATTTATTCTGAAATAAATATTTTAGTTATTAAATCAGTATAATTTTTTAAAAATAACTATTGACAAATATAACAAATATAACAGAAAATATAACAAAATGTTATATTTTTACCAGCAATTTTTCTTTGTGGATAGTTTACCGTACACACCAAGTGGTAAAGTTATGAAGTATAAACTTAGAGAACAATATAAGAATTATAAGGATAGTAAATAATTTAACGTTTATGGAGGATGTATATGTTTGACTATATGATGACTGATGAACAATTGAAGTTACGAAATGAGGCAAGGGAATTTGTTAAGTGGGTCCCACGGGAAATGATTCTTGATATGGACGCTGAAAAAATTCACTTCCCTAAAGAATTCTTGAAAGAGGCAGGTAAAAGAAATCTGTTGGGAATACGGTTGCCAAAAAAGTATGGTGGCAGAGGCCTTAAATGGGTGGATGATTGCATAGTTGCTGAAGAAATTGGTGTTGTAAGCTATTCACTGGCGTGCTTGTGGGGTGTTGGTGCTGACATTGTATGTGAGGCGATAGTTGAGTTTGGAAATGAGGAATTAAAACAGGAAGTGGTTGTACCTTTACTCAAAGGTGATGTGTATGCAGCAGAATGTTTGACTGAACCGCGTGGCGGGTCTGACTTTTTTGGCGCAACAACTATCGCTAAAAAAGATGGCAGTGACTGGATTATTACAGGTCAAAAGCGATTCATAGTTGGTGCTGAAGGTGCTGACTGGTTTATGGTATATGCAGTGACAAATCCTGATGGGAATCCTCATGAACGGCTGACTTGTTTTATGGTGCCAAGAACAAAAGGTGTTGAGACTAAATATATTTACGGATTGATGGGAGTACGTGGTGGAGGAGCTGGACGCTTAATTTTAAATGAAGTCAGGGTACCAGAGCGATATGCGTTAAATGGTATTAATGGAGGTTTTGATGTTTTTGTGAAAAATATGATCCCTGAGCGGTTAGGCACAGCTGCAATGACAATAGGTAGTGTTCGCCCGGCAATAGAGATAGCTACACGCTATACGACAATGCGTAAGGCATTTGGCCAGCCGATAGCTAATTTTGAAGCAGTTGGTTTTAAAGTGGCCGATAGTGTGATGTTACTTGATGCAATACGCTCGCTGGTATATAGTACAGCGCTGGCTATTGATTCAGGAAAGGTACATCCAGGAAGAATCAGACGCATGGTATCAGAGTCCAAAAAGTTTGTAACAGAATCAGCATGGACAATTGCAAATAATTGCATGCAGGTTATGGGTGGTATTGGGTATACCAATGTGTATCCAATTGAAAGAATTGTCCGTGACATCAGGCTTTCGATGATATGGGTTGGCACCAATGAAATTATGGACCTTATTATACAAAATGAATGGTATAAGGAGTACTTCAAAGTAATATCAAAAGAAAATATTCGTGATGTTGAGCAGGATGCTCCCGGTGCTGATCAGGTTGAAGAAAAAGTATATGAATAACATCACTAAGTGTACACTGCCCATATTGTTAGTAGACAGTGTACACTTACAAAACATTACAATTCGTCATTGATCATTGTAACAAGTTCTCGTACATCTGAAATATCATTTTCAACCTGTGCCCAATTAATTCTCCTACCCTCTTCCTTAGCTTTATGGTACCGCATTTTTATGGTAGAAAGAAGCAGTGAAATTCTTTCAATTTCGGATTCAATATTATCTGTTTTTTCAATGGGGCTGTATTGTGCATATTCAGATTTCATAGTATTTAAGTCTATTATTTCACCCCAGTGAGGCACATAGACAGAGTACCCAAAGCGGTTACGAATTTCATCAGCAAATACCGTTGAAGCTTTTTCTTCACCATGTATCACAAAAACTTTCAGATTTGGATTTTTAATGTGGCTCATCCATTCAAGCAAGCCTTCCTTATCGGAATGTGCGGAAAATCCGCCGATGGTATATATCTTTGCCCTGACGGCAACATTTTCACCATAAATTTTTACAAGCTTAGCACCATCAATTATACGGCGTCCTAGTGTACCTTCAGCCTGATAACCAACAAAAATTACAGAGGATTCAGGTTTATAAAGATTATTCAAAAGATGATGTTTAACCCTGCCTGCCGTACACATACCACTTGCAGCAATAATTATTGCACCTTTAGCATTGGTATTTAGCCATTTTGATTCTTCAACTGTCTGCACAAAATGAAGATTGGGAAAATCAAGTGGACTATCACCAGTTTTAAGGAGTTTTAACATTGCCTCATCAAAGCAATCCTGATTATTCATAAAAATCTCAGTGGCAGATGTAGCAAGTGGTGAATCTAAATATACTGGTATTGGTGGTATCTCACTTTTTTTTACCAGCTGAGCTATGGTATACAGTAGTTCCTGTGTTCGTTCAATAGCAAATGCTGGAATGATGATGTTGCCTTTTTTATTATATGAATCAAGTATAACATGTTTTAATTCATTGTAGGTGTCTTCTTTGCTTTTATGTAATCTGTCACCGTATGTTGATTCAATAAGTAGTATATCAGCATATTCTGGTAATTCTGGATCCTTGATTATTGCCTGATTTTTTTGTCCAATGTCACCAGAAAAAATAATGACCTGTTCTGTATTGTTTTCCTGTACATGCATTTCAATAAACGAGGATCCCAGTATATGTCCTGCATCATAAAATCGTGCTGTAATTTGAGGATGAACCGAAACAGTTTCATGGTAATGAACCGGATTAAAATATTGCAAACACCGTTCTGCATCTTCAGAAGTATAAATAGGTTGAATGAATTCACGCCCTATTTTTTTTCTTTTTTTGTTTATAATCTCAGCATCCTGTTCCTGTATATGGGCACTATCAGGAAGCATTATGGTTGCCAATTCGCAGGTGGCTTTGGTTGCATAAATTGGTTTTGCAAAGCCTTCTTTAACTAATTTTGGAATTAAACCGCTATGGTCAATATGTGCATGTGTTAAAAGCAAACAATCGATTTGTGGAGGTGCATAAATAAGATTGAGGTAATTTCGCTCACGCAGTTCCCTTGTGCCCTGAAACATTCCACAATCAACCATAACAGTAAAATTGCTATTTTTAACAATAAACGATGAACCTGTTACTGTTCGTGCTCCGCCAACAAATTCAATTTTCATACGTACATCCTTACATTAATTATTCACATCTGTTTGTATCATGCCATCAATGAGAGTAATAACCCTTTGAGTTTTGGAAGCAATATACTGGTCATGAGTAACAATAACAACTGTGGAACCCTTATCCACACAATTCTTGAAAAGAAGTTCAATTAATATATCAGAATTTTTTCTGTCAAGATTGCCAGTTGGTTCGTCAGCTAATATAATATCAGGATCTGTTATAAGCGCTCTTGCTACAGCAATGCGCTGGCATTCACCTCCGGATAACTCAGCAGGTTTGTGGTTGGCCCTATCGGCCACACCAAAATGTTTTAAAAGTTCAAATGCTTTCTGTTTAGCTTTTGAATAAGCCTGGCGTTTAATTAATAAAGGCATCATGGCATTCTCTAATGCTGTAAACTCGGGCATAAGATTATGCATCTGAAATATAAAACCAATATGCTGATTTCTGAAACCAGATAATTCATCATATGAAAATGGAGAAATATCCTGTTGCAATATCTGAACTCTGCCACCTTGAAATGTGTCAAGGCAACCAATAATATGCAATAGTGTGGATTTGCCTGCACCTGAAGGCCCCATAACAGAAACTATCTCCCCTTTATTAATACTTATACTGATATTGTTTAGTACTGTTATGGAATTTGTGCCATATCCATATTGTTTAAAAAGGTTTTCTGTTTTTATGATAGTGATATCTAAATTATTGATCTGGGTCATACTATAATCCATTAGATTTATTCATATCGTATAGATTCAACAGGATGCAGTCTGGATGCGTGCCATGAAGGTAAAATAGCCGCAACTGTGGCAATAAAAATTGCCAGTATAGCAACAAGCATCACAAACTCGGGTTGAATTTGAGTTGGCAACGAATCAATGTAATACACATTTTTTGGTACCAGTGACACTGGATAAAATACACCCAGATCAAATGTTATATATATCCAGGACATTATGCTATTGATAACCCGCTCAACCCAGTGAATAATAGCCTCTAAATTTATTGCCGTTGCAAGGCCAGTAATAACTCCAATGATGGCACCAATAAGACCTATAAAAAAACCCTCAAGGATAAAGATGATCATTATTGAATACGGCTGTGCTCCCATTGCTTTTAAAATTCCAATAGCTTTGCGTTTTTCCATAACCACCATGACAAGCGTGCCCATAATGGTAAATGAAGCTGATATGATTACTAAAAATAGAATGATTGTCATTATTAATTTTTCTAAACGAAGTGCATAAAATAAATTTTGATTTTGCTGTTCAGCAGTTATTACCTGGTAGTCATACCCTATTATGCTCTGTAGTAACGAAGCGGTCCTGTCCATATCGTATACATCAAAAAGTTTTAAAGCTAAACCGCTAACAATATTACCTATACCAAATAATCTTTGCGTTTGTGGGATGGTTAAAAGAATAAGCTTGGTGTCAAAATCATAATACCCGGTTTTAAAGAAGGAAGCAATTCTGTAGCGGCCAATACCAGGAGTAATTCCTTCCCGTGCAGTCAAACGCCCTTTTGGGACAATTATTTCAATGTAATCGCCAAGCCTGAGATTGTAATTGAAAGCCATCTCCTCGCCAATTGCTATTGAAGTAGCATTCTTAAAATCTTTATCGCCTGCAGTTATAAATTTTGTAATGTCTTTAGGGACTTCGCCTGGATTGCCGTAACCACGAATTGCAACAGGGAAAATATATGATTTGACACGAACAAGACCCTGCCCCTGAACAAATGGCATAATTGTTTTTATCTGCTTTATATTTTTAATTTTGTCCGATAGTTCCCTGTAATTGGCTATTCCTTCAGAATCAGTATCAGCATAGTAACGGCTTATTGTGATATGTGCGTCAACATCTAAAATTTTGTCGCGAATTTGACTCTGAAATCCTGTCATAACGGACATCACAACAATAAGGACAAAAACACCAATAGCCACGATAAATATGGATAAAAATGTATTGAATGAAATAAACCCCTGAGATTTTTTTGCTTTGAGATATCGCCAGCCTATAAAAAGCTCAAATAAGTGCATAGATAACCCTTATGTAAAAAGTTTAAACGAATGTAATTGATAATTATATTTTGTCAATTAGTTATAGTGAATGTTACTTGTTTATTTGATGAGATTTATTTATATTACTTCTGACTTAACTGTTCGTAGAGTGTTTTAGCAAGTCCAAAATTTGCTGTTTTTGACATCTGGAGTGCATATTCATTGTACAGCATATCTTCAAATATTTCCTGTGCCATTCCACCATATAATAAATCATTTTCTTTATGAACTGTTTTGCGCATTTCTTTGAGCATCTGATATACAAATAGTGATTCCATTTCAATGCAAACGTCCATAAGCTTTTTATCAACAGGTTTATCATTATTTTTAGCTATTGCATTATTAAGCATGGATTTGAAATCTGTAGAGGTATTGTGTAGTTTTTGTTCTATATCTTTTTGTTTATTAATAGACTGTACGGTTTTCTGGCTGTCGATAATATTTTTAATTGTTGTATCCATACAAACCTCACTGAACTATCAACTCTGCATGCAGACATCCTGCCTGTTTCATTGCCTTTAAAATTACGATAATATCCTGAGTACTCATACCAATATAATTCAATGAATCAACTAAATCTTTGACAGTTGCAGCATCTTTTAATAAATACATGCTGCCTTTTTTACGTGTTTCTTCGATAGTTATTGTTACCCCTTGCTTGCTTATTACTGCCTGAGAAACACGAATATCACCACCCATTACAATGGTACCACTTCGTTCATTAATTACCACTCGTGCACTATATATGGGTACTATCTCAATATTTTCTATATCTGCTATAAAATCAGTAACAGTAACATTTTGTGGAAGAGTACATTGAATATATCCCTTATCTATTATGGGCTTTGATTCAGGATACTTTTTTTCAATAGCTGTTTTTATTTCTTTTGCTACCGAAAAATCAAAATTAAGAAGTGAAAACTTAATATTGCCGTCTTTAACTATATCAGGCAGAATTTCTTTTTCAACTATACCACCAGAAACTATCCTGCCTATGGTTGCCCCTTTACGCCTGTCACCAGCAATAGAAACAACACCCTGTGCCACAACATATGTGGTATCATCAGCACCTTTCAATGCTGATTGTAGTAGAACACCATTTTCCAGTGATTTTGCATCGCCTATTGATGAAACAGTAACATCAATCCTGTCACCAAGCCTTACATACGGTGGTAGAGTTGCAGTTACCAGGACTGCTGCTATATTTTTAGAATTAATATTTTCGTCATTAAGCCCTAAGTTTTTTAATACATTGGAAAGAGAACTCTGTGTTAATTTAACTTTGCTATCACCAGTACCCTGTAAACCAATAACAAGTCCATATCCATATACCTGGTTTTCTTTTAATCCATCTATGGCAACCAGATCTTTGATTTTTACAGGAACCTCTGCACATAGATTTACAGTAAAAAATGTAACTGTCATTATACAGATAATTATTTTATATACTGTATTCATCATTGCTGTGTTAACTCACCCAAAATTCTTTGCAAATATTGGATAATGATCTGCTGCTTTTCCTGTTCGGTCAATGCTGGTGAAGCGGTTTCACCTTCTTTAAGTGGTTCTCGTGTAATTCTTACGCCTTCCTTTACACCCTGTATCTGTAAAACTAAATTTGCTATATCACTTGAATTGATAGTACCGCCTTTTATTGATGCAGGATTAACAATACCACTAACATTAAACACTGTAGTTATGCCACTGAATGAAAATGTTTTTGTGCCTGCAATCCTGAAATTTCCATTTTCAAGCCGCTGCTGTACAGTTGCTGCAATATGAAGTGTAATGTTTCCACGGTGCTGAAGATTTGTGTTGTTATTTTTTGTAGCTTTTTTATTGGCATTAACCTGAGGAAGAAATGGTGTAATATTCCCATCGGGAGTTGAGGTTACGGTGAACGCATCATTATTGGCAAGAGTAAGAGTAAACCGCATCTGCGAAATGTCGGTTATAGCTACAGTAAAAATATCACCAACTTTAATTGTATCCTGCGCTGTATAGATATTTTTATCTTTCCAGATAGTATCTGCATAAACACCAGATATCGTAATAAGAGCTATCGCCAGTAAAAATTTTTTCATAGATAACACTCTACACCATTATTGACAATTTTGCCTGTAACTGTTTTGCCGCTTTGTAATGAAATCTTAATTTCATCTCCTGTTTTGCCACTTTGAAGCGCTTTGCCAATCAACTCAATTACAATAGATTTTTTAATTAACTTCACAGTAACAAGATCACCCTTAGCAATTACCAATTCATTATATATGGGCGATAGTTCCTGTAATGAGCTATCAGAAGTAGATATGCTCTCTGGTGCAACCAGTTTTACTGCACTACCGTGGATAACCAGAAGTCCCGTAACAACATCTTTCAATAATTGATAAACTTCATTTTTAGTGATGTATCCATCGTCAAGAACAGATTCAGGTATAGTTATTTTCTTCACCAATTCAGATTCATCGCCATCAATCTGAGCTATATCAGAAATAGAAAGATTATTTTTTGGTGCAGTATTTGACTTTAAATATACTGCTAAATCAGCAAAGAGCAATGATTGAAAGAAAGCTGAAATGATTATAGTTGCTACAATTATTCTATTCATTATCGCTTCAATCCAATAGCAGTACCTAACATTGAATCAGACGTCTGTATTGCTTTTGAATTAATTTCATACGCACGCTGAGCAACAATCATATTTACCATTTCCTCAACAACTTTTACATTAGACATTTCTAAGAATCCCTGATGTGTGCGTGCCATACCGTCAATTCCCGGAGGCCCTGCAATTTCTTCACCTGATGCAGGTGTTGTTTTATATAAATTACCACCAATATTTTGTAAGCCAGCAGGGTTAACAAAGCGGGCTATTTCTAACTGACCAACTTCAATAGGTTCATCATCGCCAACAACTTTAACGGTAATTCTGCCATCCTGACTGATAGAAAGTGTTTCCATAATAAAATTTTCAGGTAACACAATGGGTGGTTCCAGCAAATATCCGTTTGAAGTAACTATCTGCCTGTTTGAATCAACTTTAAATGATCCATCGCGTGTATATGCAATAGTACCATCATAAAGCTGAACTTTGAAAAAACCTTCACCTTCCAGGGCAATATCAAGTTTGTTCCCCGTTGCCTGTAAACTTCCCTGATCAAAAAGCTTCTGAGTTGCTGCCACCTTTACACCATGCCCAACCTGTATACCTGTTGGTACTTCACTTATCTCGGTAGCAGGTGTACCGGCCATAAGGACGGTCTGATAGATTAAATCTTCAAATTCAGCCCTTAGTTTTTTAAAACCTGTTGTATTAACGTTTGATAAATTATTAGATATCGTATCTATATTAAATTGCTGTCCTATCATCCCTGATGCAGCTGTCCACAATGAACGCATCATATCGACACCTCGTAATAGTAAAATATTGTACTTTTATGTACTTTTCGGCATATTTATCATATTGCTTGACATAAATGATTGACAAATGAGATATAAAAGGATACATGCGTAAACTATATAAATAATTTTTGTAACTTAAATTGCATACATAATACACATTATAAAAATAAAAAAGGAGAAAACTATGAAGTTTAAACGTGTATTTGCATTACTTGCTATTGTATTGCTATTTACCGCATGTTCCAGCACTGATAAGAAAGGGCAAACTAACGCCGCAAGTACAAAAAACGGCCCAGGAAAGATTTACTGGGATGATAAATCCTTAAAAGGTGAAGGAAATTTTACCAATGGCGTGAAAACCGGTAAATGGATTTTATATCATAAAGGAACTGGTGAAAAATTGGCTGAAGGTGAATATGTTGATGATAAGCAGCAGGGATTCTGGACGTATTACCATAAAAATGGTGCTAAAAGTTTAGAGGGAAACTTTGACCAGGATCAGAAGACGGGAGAATGGATAGCATATTATCCTGAAGGGCCTGTCATGTGGAAAGCTACCTATGTAGTAAAGGAAAAAACTGAAAGTGGATTTACCATGAAGATTGGCGCCATAGAAGGTATAAAAACATGGTATTATCAATCCGGAAGAATCTGGAAAGAAGAGCAATTTACCAATGGTGAGCAAACCGGTCGAAGTCAGGAGTATTATGAAAATGGAAATCCCAAGATAATAGCATGGTATAAAGCGGGGCAATTAGATGGGCAGTGTAACAAATGGTATGAAAATGGAAAAAAACTAGAGGAAGGTACATATAAAGAAAACAAGAAAAATGGTAATTTTAAATTTTACTTTGATAATGGGCAGATTTCGGCAACAGGAAGTTTTATAATGGATAAACCTGAAGGAGAGTGGAAATTCAATTCAAAAGAAGGCCTGTTACAAAAAGAAGGAAAATATAAAGATGGTAAGGAGATTGGATTATGGAATTTCTACATGTATCCATCACGGGTGCAGAGAATAAAGATAATGGAACTTCCTCTTCAAGGCGGTATGATAGATAATACAAACGAAAATGCAAAGCTATATGATGAGAAAGGTCAACTCATTGGGTATGGTCAGTTAACAGGAATTCCTAAAGGTATATACACGGTACTAAAAGATGGGAAACCCAATGGGGAAATGACTTCCTCATCTGTACCTAATGATGATCCAAAAGAAAAGATTACATATACCTGGACAGGTAAATGGGAAACTCCAAAGAAAAATGGGAAATGGACCGAATATTATCCTGGGACTAAAAGCGTAAAATTGGAAGGGACGTATTTAATGGATAAATTAAATGGGCCATACAAAGAATTTTATCCAAACGGGAAAATAAAATCTGAAGGAGAATATTTAAACGGAAAAATGAATGGTGAATGGAAATTTTATAAGGCTGATGGAACGCTTGATGAAGCACAATCAGGAAAGTATATGTTAGGGAAAAAGATGAATTTTTAATTATATTAATAAAATATTTAATTGTATCTACACTAAATAACCCTTCCTTGAAAGAATATGGAAGGGTTATTTGTTTTCTAAAATATCGTGTATTTTCTTTGCCAGTTCACTTATTGAGAAAGGTTTGTGTAAAAAATTTGTTTCTTTATTACTACTGTTACTCTCAAATAATATTCTATCAGTATACCCTGACATGAACAAAAACTTTATATGCGGTGATAATTTTGAAACTTCCTGGGCAAGTTGTAATCCATCCATAATAGGCATAATAAAATCAGTGATCATTAATTGAATAGATTGTCCTTTTGATTTTATTATGTTTATTGCTTCAGCAGGCGACTGTGCAGATAATACTGTATAATTAAGTCTTTCAAGCATGACCTGAACCATTTTTAACAGTGAAGGTTCATCTTCCACAACAAGTATTGTTTCACCATTTCCATATACCCAGCTATCACCAGTAACACTCTTTTCAGCTTCCTTTAGACCACGATGTCTGGGTAAATAAATATTGAAAGTACTGCCTTTTCCTTTTTCTGAATATACATTTATAAAACCATGATGTTGTTTTACAATACCATATACTGTTGCCAGGCCAAGACCGGTACCCTTACCTACTTCCTTTGTAGTAAAAAAAGGTTCAAAAATTTTGCCAATAATTTCTTTATCTATCCCAATACCGTTATCACTAACTGATAGCATAACATATTCTCCGGGAAGACAATCAGGAATATCTTTGCAGTATTCTTCATCCAATGTAACATTCTTTGTTTTTATAGTGATAATCCCATTACTCTGGATTGCATCCCGTGCATTGACGCACAAATTGGCAATAATCTGGTTTACCTGTACAGGATCAATATAAACATTCCATATATTTTCATTTAAAATCCATTGTAAATCTATATCTTCGCCTATCAGGCGCCGTAACATTTTGAGCATGCTTTCAATTATTGTATTTATGTTAACTATCTGTGGTTCACTTATTTGCTTGCGGGCAAATGTCAAAAGCTGTTTTGTAATATCTGCAGAACGTTTAGCTGCTTTTGTTATTTCTTCTAAATAATTTTTTACATCTTCTCTGCTGTCAATTTGCATTAAAGCAAGCTGTGCGTTGCCCAGTATGACTTCCAGCATGTTATTATAATCATGGGCAACTCCACCTGCCAATCTGCCAACCGATTCTAGCTTTTGTGCCTGTATCAATTGATCTTTAAGCTTTTCTCTTTCTTCCTCCGCTTTTTTTCTTTCAGTGATGTCAATATAAACGGTTGCAACGTACGCAGGTATTTTGTTTTCATCATACAAAACAAATCGATTTGCCATCCACCATTTAATACCCGATTTATGTTTCAAAGTAAACTCTGAGGGTTCTGTGACACCTTTTTCTATTGCTTCTCTATCACCCTGTAATAATTTTTCAGCATCTTCTTTTGGAAAAACGTCGTATGGTGTTTTACCCAGCCAATCTTCTTTTTTTAATTCCATTACTCTTTCCCATTCATCATTCAAGTAGATGTATCTGCCATTGATATCACGTATAACCACCACTAAAGGCAGATTTTTCATAAACAGGGAAAACTTTTCCTCAGACTCTTCTATCTTTTTAGCAGCTAATTTAATTTCGGTAATATCCTTAAAAACAGTTGCAAATTGCCCCTTTTGTGGTGAAAAAACCGAGATAATAAAAAATTTATTCATTGGTTCATAATATGTTTCAAATGTTGTAGATTTTCCCGTTACGGCAACCTCTTTATATATTTCAAAATATGGGGGTTCAGACGTATTATATATTGCTGTGGCTAATTTGCCAATGACATCTTCTTTATTTAACGATAATATATGTTCATATTGTGGGTTAACATCGATTATTTTATAATCAATTGGATTGCCATTATTATCGTAAACAAGTTCATGTAAACATATACCATCATTGGAGTGTACAAAAAGTTCACGGAATTTTTTTTCATTTTCTTTCAATACCTCTTCTGCTATTTTCCTTTCGGTAATATTATGTGCTGTTGCAAATGTTATTCCTTGCGAAATAACAGGATGGGAATTCCATTCTATCCATACATAATTTCCATTACTGCACTTATAACGATTTTCAAATATAATAACGTCTTCCCCTTTTAGAAGTTTTTCATTAATAATTTGTATGGTTTTTTCTTTATCATCAGGATGAATAAAATCAAGGAAGGATTTTGATGTTAGTTCTTCTTCTGAATACCCTAATGTTTTTGAAAAAGATGGGTTGACTAAAAGAAAGCGGGTAGTCTTTAAATCTGCAATGCCTGCTAAATCATTTGATAGCATTAATAAATTTTTATATGCTTCTTCGTTTTCTTTATGAGATAGTATCTCATATACCTTATCTGAGAGTATGGATAGTTTTGAAACATCAGCATATGTATAATCTTTGTGTTTATTAGCTACACCAATTATGCCAACAATAGCGTTTTCCCTGAAAACAGGCATAAATAATTCGCGGGGGTGGTTTGTACCATTTTTAAGCTCTTCACAATAAAAATACTGCGTATGGTCGTTATTAATAATATGCCCTTTATTTTTCTGACATTCCTCCCATACTTTTTCATAATCTACTGAACAATCAATATTTTGATCAATACAATACGTATGATAGGAATTAGGTAATTCTTTTAAACCTGTTATCTGTTTATAAAGATATTTATATGAAATATAGCAACCTATCTGACTATTAGTAATTGTTAAAATCTCGTGGAGCACTTTTTTTATAAAATCATCTTTTGTATGATTAATTGAAAAATTAATAAATTTTAGCCGTATATCATTAATAAGATTTAAAAAACTTTCCCTGGTTTGATCTTCTATAACAATAACAACACCTAAATTCTGATTATGTCCAGATTTTAATATTGTTCCATGATAGTTAACTGGTATTTCAAGGCCAGTCTTAGAAATAAGCACACTATTGTGATATTCACCTCTGAACTTACCTTCAGCGATAATCTGGAATAAATCGTCTTTTGAAGTTATAGTATTATTCTCAGAAAGTATATGTAAAACATCAAGTACATGCTTACCCTTTGCTTCATCATTATGCCATCCTGTCAGTAATTCCCCGGTTGTATTAATAAATTCAATATTTCCTGAATTATCTGTAATAATAAGTCCATTACCAATTGATTGTATAATATATTTATAAATCTGGTAAATTTTTAATTGTTCGTCTTGTTTTTGCGATAGTTCCTGAAAATATGTTCGTTGCTGTTCTTTTTGCATTATAGTAATTATTGAAAATAATAATATAATGCTTAATATGAATAGTGCAATCGATATAGTGACTATGATGTACCATCTCTGAAACAATTCTGCTTTGCTGGATTTGGTTAAGATAATCCAGGGAGTTTGAGGGATACTGGTAATATAGGTTCCAACATGTATATTTTTTAAATCCTTTCCATACGTAAAACCTTCAAAGCCGTTTATTGCTTTGCTTATGATATTGTCATGTGATAGTGAATGGGTATTGACTTGTATGATATCCGGATTTTTTTTGGGAGTATACGCTTTAAATGTATATATTTCAGGTTTGTTTTTTATAATCAATAGTGTTTCATCGGTTTTTGTAGGCCCTGTCCATCGTTGTAATACAGGAAAGATAAAGTTTTCAGCAGAAGATATTAATATGATAAAATGATTTGATCTTGCCGTAAAATCAGGATTTACAGGAACAATTAAGCTAATATGATAATTGAAATCATCGTTGTCAATGTGTATATCGGTAAATACTGGTTTGTTAGTATTAGCTGCATATTGCAGATATTGAAGAGTGTCTTGTGATAACAGTTTTATGTGTTTATATAAGCTGAATAAAATGGTGCCATCTTTATTAACCAGCAATACTTCACTGATATCGTTGTTTTTTGCATAAAAGTCAAGAAATTCATATAATGTATTATAACTTTCAGCATTGTTATACGCAAAATAGTTTTGTAATAGATTTCTAAATTGTCTTGATTGTATCAGTAAATCTGCATCGTCAGTTTGATCCTTCAGCCAGCTACTTATATCTTCTTTTTTATTTTCAGCTATGGCTAAAAGTCTATTATATGCAATAGATTTAATCTCACTATATTGCAAGTACAGTAATATAATCCCGATGACCATTATTACAGAAAAGATTATTATTATATAGAATAGCTTTTTCTTTGAAATTGGGATAGACATAAGTTCATTCAGAAATGATGCTATATAATTTATCATATATAGATATAATGATTAATATAAGATTATTATACTTAGGCTTTTATTTGATAGGCTCTGGTGAAAGAGTATAAACGTAAAAATAATCAAAGTCAAATTAATTTATTCTTTATTGGAATGAAAAAAATAGTATAACCACTACACACTAACTGATGAAAATATTATCTACGTTATTATGATGACCGTAAATGTGTTTATGTTTATTTATAATACTCAACAGCATTTTTAAATATCTGTAATCCCTCGCCATACTGTGGGATTTCTTTTTGTTGCCTTTTTGATAATTCACGTAAATATGTCCAGTCATCACGTTGCATGAAATATATATGCCGTTCAGGATGAGGCATCATCCCCATAATTCTACCGGTGGTATCACAAATAGCTGCAATGTCCATCATTGAACCATTTGGATTATAAGGGAATTGCCCCTGTGCAAGTGTTCCGTCGGGCTTTATATAGTGCATAACTATCTGGTTATTTTTGGAAAGTGTATCAATGATATGCTGTGATGCTACAAAATTGCCCTCACCATGTGCCACTGGAATATGAAGCGTATCAATGCCTTTAGTAAACACACAGTTGGAATGTAGATTAATTCTCAAATCAACCCATCTGCACTGGAACCTGAAAGTTGTATTGTGTTCAAGTGAAACCTCTACGTTGCCAATTGGTTGTGTCAATGCAGGTACTATCCCTAAATTAACCATGACTTGAAATCCATTGCAAATACCTATCATTAAAGTGTCACGGTTAATAAATGACATCATTTCTTCATAAAGGTTATACTTAATTTTATTTGCCAGTGCTTTGCCGCTGCCGGTATCGTCACCATACGAAAATCCACCAGGGAAAGCAAAAATCTGGTAAGAATTTAGAAGTGATTTATTTTCAATAATGTCATTTATATGAATTATTGTTGCATGTGCACCTGCTATCTCAAATGAAAAACGTGTTTCCTCATCACAATTTATGCCATATCCGGTTAATATTAAGGCTTTTGGTTTTGCCATTGGTACCTCTAAAATTCGCTGAAAGTAGATTTGTATGCAGAATGCAGATCAATGACTGAAACTGAAACAATTTCATTTCCATTTAAAGCATTAATTCTAATCAAAGAATTATCTGTGACCTGCCCTATGTTAGCAAAAGGTATGTCCTTACAAAGTTTTTCAAATTGAGTTTTATTTTCAGGAGCTATCGACACAAGAATTCTTCCCTGTGATTCTGAAAAAAGTAGTGTGTCATTGCGGTAAATATTCTCCTGAGGTATAGCCTGTAAATCAATATGTGCTCCCAGTAATCCGCCCATTGCCGATTTTGCTATAGCCAGAGCTATGCCACCCCTCTCAATGCTTACACTTGAAGCAATCAAGCCTGCACGTAATGCTTTTTCTATTACTCTATATACTTTAGTATTCATGATGGTATCAACATGGGGGACAGTATTGCCAATATATCTTTCCCCAGAAAGCGTTTCACCCATATACGCTAAATATTCACTCCCGCCCAATTCATCTCTGGTAATGCCAAGTATATATATATAATCGCCGGCATTTTTGAAATCGAGAGTCTGGCAATATGCAATATCAGAAACAACTCCAATAGAAGAAATTAACAATGTAGGCGGAACAGATATAAATACCTCATTGAAATGTTCATCATAACCTTTAAAATCATTGAACATGCTATCTTTGCCGCTGATAAATGGTGTTTTATACGCAACAGCAAAATCATAACATGCACGTGCAGCTTCTTTTAATTGGCCTAACCTGTATGGATTTGTAGAATCACACCAGCAGAAATTATCAAGCAATGCAAGTTTATCCAGATCGCATCCGGTAGCAACAGCATTGCGAATTGCAGTATCTATTGAACAGGCTGCCATCCAGTACGTATCAATATCACTGTATGAAGGATATAATCCCTGTGAAAAAACCACTCCCTTTGTTGATTGCAACAAAGGTCGGATAACAGTAGCGTTTCCGTTGACCTTCCCTTTACCTTGCAGAGGTTTAATTACACTGTTGCCCTGCACTTCATGGTCATACTGAGTTGAAATAAATTCAAAGCTTGCCGTATTTAAGCGTTTAACCATTGCAATAAAATGTTCGGTTATATTTTCCGGATCATCAAACTCATGATATGGATGGGATTTCGGAGTATAGGTGCTTGTGAGCGTTTTCTGAGGGAGGCCTTCATGCAAAAAATGAAGGTCAATGTTAAAAACTATCTCCCCATTATAATACACAATTCCTCTTCCGGAATCAGTAAATTTTCCAATTACCCATGCTTCAACACCACGGCGTTTCATCAGGTTGATAAAATCTTCAAGCGTTTCATCGGGAACTGATAAGGTCATACGTTCCTGCGATTCTGATAACCATATCTGCCATGGCGCAAGGCCAGGATATTTAAGGGGAACCTTTTCTAAATATACAATAAAACCGCCAGCTTCACGTGCCATCTCGGACACCGAACATGAAAGTCCACCAGCTCCGTTATCGGTTATTGAGTGATACAACCCTAAATCTCGTGCTTCTTTCACAATTGCATCAGAAAATTTTTTCTGTGTAATGGGGTCACCAATCTGAACCGCTGTTGCAGGACTGCCTGATGTTAATGCTTCCGAAGAAAATGTTGCTCCATGAATGCCATCGCGCCCCACTCTGCCGCCAACCATAACTATGTTATCTCCAGGCATTGCTTTTTTATGTACTGAAGATTTTCCTTTAATCTTTTTAGGTATCAAGCCAACAGTTCCAACAAAGACCAGAGGTTTCCCTTTGTAGCGATCATCAAAATACACAAAGCCCTGTGGTGTTGGTATGCCTGAGCAGTTGCCACCAACATTAACACCGTGTATAACACCCTCCATAATACGTCTGGGCGATAGCATCTTAGAATTGGGATCTTTTGATTTGTATAAAGGTTTTGTGTCAAAGGGATTGGCAAAGCAGAATCCATAGCGGTTAGCTACCGGTTTTGAACCCAATCCAAATCCAATTGCATCCCGGTTTACGCCTACAATACCGGTAATAGCTCCGCCAAAAGGATCAAGGGCACTTGGGCTATTGTGTGTTTCAACCTTATCAGCTATAACATAATCATCATCAAATTCAATTCCACCAGCATTATCTGAAAATACTGAAACACATATATCATGTTTGCCCTTTTCGCGGCGAATTCTCAGTGTTGCTTCTTTGATATAATGCTTGAATATGCCATCATGGATGTTATCCAGTTGTGCAGCAAAAATAGTATGTTTACAGTGTTCACTCCACGTCTGGGCTATTGATTCTAGTTCAACGTCTGTGGGGTTTCGTTTTTCAATATCCCTGTAATATTTCTTTATTGCCTCAAGGGAAAGCATATCCAGTGCTAAAGGCCCTCGACGGCTACCATCTGGATTTTTTATACCCTCTCTTCCCAATGCTATAAGTTCGTCTTCAGGAACATCCAATGAAACAACTTCTGCCTTTGTATCCTCGTGCAGTGTTACTACAGGTATGGCATTACCCATACCACCATTTTTGATGTACTCGTCATACGATAAAATTAATGACCTCTGTATCAACGGATTGTATAGCTCAAGCGATATTTCATGAATTGCATCAATTTTCAATTCCCCCCAGAAGAAATATGTAGATGAAGTAAACACGCATTTTTCAGGATCACATTGTATTTTAAAAGTATCTTCAATGATTTCACGGGTTGTGTGAGCAACATTATCAGTTACTCCAGGGAGGTATCCAATTTCAACAACATACCTAAAATCAGAGGGTGCGTATGGTTTATTGATAGTATAATTCTGTGTAACAGGTTGTACAAGCGCCCGTGCAACCTTCTCAATTTGACTATCATTCAAAGGGATATTTATGAGATAGTTATCGGTACGAATACATTTGCTTACAGGAAATCCCAATCTTTGTAGTTTTTGTTGCAGTACTGTACCACGAGAATCGGGAATAGTATAATATATTTCAATCCTGTAACGGGCTAATTCCATAGCAAGACCTCTTGTAAGCTATTTTTTCCATCAATATTTTTTTTAATATAAAAAAATCAAGCTTTAAAATTAAAAGCACACCATAAAATGGTGCGCTTTTTTGATTCTATCTTTAGCTGCTCGGTATGTATCAGTTTTGTTCAATGCTAAAGATACGAAATAAATCTTTTGCATGTATTCATTATATCAATATAATACATGTTTAACAAAAAAATAATAAAGTTAACACAGTATTATAAATAAAATAGTTAGATTTTGCATATCTTTTAACTTAAACTTGAGATAATACAGTCATAATAAAAAACAACTTTTAAATAATCATTGTCAAGAAATAAAAAATACACGTACCTTGCATTTGTTCTTCAACTTAATATATAAACAAAACAATCTTTGGTGTACACTTAAATGTCCAAATATGACTAAGGTGTTCAATTCCTCTTTTATCCAATTGTTAGGAGGTGATTACGTATTATTTCTTCATTTATTGATTTTAATATAAAATATTATTATATTATTTTACAAAATATAATTATAAGGAGGTGTGCCATGAAAGCAGGGTTACTCATAACAGGTAATGGTGCTTTGATTTATTTAACTTCTTATGATAGCTTTATGAATGACAAACTGAAAGAAAAGTTAGGATCTAAGGGAATTACTAAATTCATTGCTTTTGAGATACCAGTAGAAGAAGCAAAAAAAAGATATGGTGGTCATTTTGATATTGTAATCAGAGATTTACATGAAACTGATGATTTGCGAATACTGGATTATGATGGTTCACGAGCTTTTAAGCTTTTTTCATTTAAAGAATTAGGGAAACCCGTATATCATGAATAAAAAACAGGGGGCTTGAGCCCCCTGTTTTTGTTTATTACTTCATCATACCCAACAATTTTGCAATCTGTGGATAGAAGTGAACTACAACGCCTGCAAATACTACAGATACCATACTCATAAGCTTGAGGAGTATGTTAAGTGATGGACCAGAAGTATCTTTAAATGGGTCACCAACTGTGTCGCCAATAACACCAGCTTTATGTGGATCAGAACCCTTTCCACCATAGTTGCCCTTCTCAATATACTTCTTAGCATTGTCCCATGCACCACCAGCATTATTAAGCATACATGCCAGAGAGAAACCTGCAGCAAGAGCTCCAGCCAGAACACCTGTTGTACCGGCAACTCCTAGCAGTAAACCAGCAGCTATTGGAACAATTAAAGCCAGCATTGAAGGAAGTATCATCTTTCGCTGCGCACCTGCTGTTGAAATCATAACGCAACGTGCATAATCTGGTTTCTGTGTTCCCTTCAAAATACCAGGGAATTCCTTGAACTGACGGCGAACTTCTTCAACCATAGCACCAGCAGCTTTTCCAACTGCTTTGATTGTAAGTGCAGCAATGAGGAAGGCCATCATTGCACCAAGGAACAATCCAGCAATAACCATAGGATTGAGCAGTGTGATGTCATATGCACGTACGAAGTCGCCAATTGTGGCATGTTTGATTAATACATTATTGAGGTCCGCTGTAATATTTTCAGGCATGATATTGTAGAATTTTACAGAACCAACCTGGAAGAAACCTTCTGCACTGCGTGCTGCATATTTGCTTATCCACATTTTTACTTCTTCAATGTACGCTGCAATAAGTGCCATTGCAGTAAGAGCAGCAGAACCAATTGCAAACCCTTTTCCTATAGCTGCGGTGGTATTTCCTAACATATCAAGAGCATCGGTTCGCGTTCGAACTTCTTTTCCTAAGTGGCTCATTTCTGCATTACCACCAGCATTGTCAGCAATTGGACCATATGCGTCAGTTGCAAGAGTGATACCTAATGTTGAAAGCATACCAACTGCAGCAAAAGCTATACCATAGAGGCCTTTTGAAACAGCGTTTGGATCATTTGAAAATCCACCTGCCAGACCAAAAGCTGCCAATATACCCAACACAATAGTAACAACCGGGATAGCTGTTGACATCATACCAACAGATATACCATCAAGAATACCGGTTGCTGGTCCCATAGTATGCTGTTTTGCAATTCCCTGAGTTGGTGAATAATCATCAGCAGTGTAATATTCAGTAGACTTACCAATGATTAAGCCAGCAATTAAACCGGCAATAGATGAACCAAATACTCCCCATGATATTATATTAATATAAGCAAGAACTGCTAATGCAATGATCAAAAGAATTGAGCTGCCCCATACACCACGGTTTAAAGCTGTAAGAAGTGTCTTCATAGATGCATCTTCTTCGGTTCTAACAAAGAAGATACCAATAACTGAGAACAGGATACCCAGTCCAGCTACGATCATAGGAGCAATAACTGCGTTAACATTTTCAATACCAACAAGTGGTAATGCAGCACCTAATGCAGCCGTAGAAAGTATTGAACCACAATATGATTCATACAGGTCAGCACCCATACCGGCAACGTCGCCAACGTTGTCACCAACATTGTCTGCGATTACTCCAGGGTTTCGGGGGTCGTCTTCGGGTATGTCATGTTCAACTTTTCCTACAAGG
>JARYLT010000035.1 GCA_029907515.1 Spirochaetota bacterium
GTTTAATAAACGACCAAAGAATCATTAAAGCGAGGGTAATATCATCATGAGTAAAGCATTGAATGCACTTATTGAAATACTATTCTTCTTTTACCGGCCAATATTTTACCTTCTGGTCATTATAGATACAACTATACTTGGTATTATTACCATAACACTTTCATTTTTTGATCCTACAGGTAATACCATTCACTACATTGGAGTATTCTGGTCACGCCTTAATCTTTTCCTTTCTGGAGTACGTGTACGTGTGCATAACCGAGAGTACATAAAAAAAGATCAGCCCTACATTGTTATGATGAATCATCAAAGCCATTACGATGTGTGGGCAGCCATTGGCTATATCCCTTTGCAACTCAGGTGGGTCATGAAAATGGAGTTGCGAAGGATTCCCATCTTTGGATTAGGATGTGAACGCATGGGGCATATTTACATTGACCGTGGCGATTCACATCAGGCACGTGAAAGCCTGAAAGCTGCCGGTGAAAAGATTCGTAACGGTGCATCGGTGGTTTTTTTCCCTGAAGGGACTCGCAGTCTTGATGGCAAACTTTTGCCTTTCAAAAAAGGTGGTTTTGTTATAGCCATTGAATCTCGGGTGCCCATTCTTCCTATCACTGGATTAGGATCTCGGGCAATACTGCCCAAAGGAAGTATGGCTGTTCGTCCAGGAACTATCGACCTCATTATTCATCCACCAATTGAAGTTACCGGTTATACCCAGGAAAACAAAGAAGAACTCATGGAAAGAGTTAGAGCAGTCATTCAGAGCAAGCTTGTATCATAAAAAATTGTGTTGTAAAATTTGTTTTGTTTTTTTATTGTGCGATAGTTCATAATAGTAACCCCTTGCGTTATAAGGGGTTATTTTTTCAAATCACATGTGATGAAAGGACGGTATATAGCAGTGAACTTCAGAGAACGATTACATAAGCCCTACCCACTTGTTATGGATGGTGCCATGGGCACAATGATTTTCAATTCATTGCCTGATTATAAGGGAAATCTTGAACTTCTTACTATAGAACGTCCTGATGTGATAGCATCAATACATAAACTATATATTGATGCGGGTGCTGATATTATTGAAACCAACACGTTTGGCGGAAATGCATTGAAACTCCATGAAGCTGGTTTAGACAGCCGATGCGAAGAAATTAATAAAGCTGCTGCTATGTTAGCAAAGGATGTGGCACGTGGTAAGGCATTTGTAGCTGGTTCGGTTGGTCCTACTGGAACGTTAGTTGAACCAATGGGTATTACATCCGCAGAAACTGTATATAACGCATTTAAACGCCAGATCAGTGGCCTTGTGGCCGGTGGTGTTGATTGTATCGCTATTGAAACAATGACTGATTTACAGGAAGCACGGCTAGCACTTCTGGCAGCAAAAGATATTACCGATATTCCTGTTATCTGCAGCATGACGTTTGAACAAAACAGTAAAACAGTAACCGGAACAGATATAGTCACTGCACTTGCCACACTTTCACAGATGGGTGCGGATGTTGTTGGAGCTAATTGCAGCATGGGTCCAGATGGCCTGGTTGCACTTTTCAAAGGAACTATCGCCCAGCTTAATGAATTGGGCGTACCTCTTTCAGTATGGGCCAATGCAGGATTGCCCGAGCTTATTGACGGAAAAGCCGTGTATAGCCTTTCACCAAAGCGTTTTGCATCACTGTCACTTGAATTTGCACAGATGGGCTTTACAATCATTGGCGGTTGTTGTGGCACCACGCCCGAACATATCAGGATGCTATCCACTGCAGTGAAACATATTCTTATCAATACAAAAAAGACTAAAACATTCCACTACATTACAAGCCGTTATACACATATTAACGTTGTGAATCATACCGGACTGCTTATCATTGGAGAACGGTTAAACCCAACTGCGCGCAAACAACTTGCTGCTGAACTTAAAGAAAACACATTTACCTTCCTGCGTAATGAATCCAAAAAACAGCAGGATGAAGGAGCACATTGCCTGGATATTAATGTTGGTGTTCCGGGCATTGATGAAGTTGCCATGATGAAAAAAGCAGTAAACGTGTTAAGCAATACAGTAACTATCCCCCTCATGATTGATTCGGATAATCCTTATGTGACTCAGGCTGCTTTATGGCAATACCCAGGAATACCAATTATTAACTCCATCAGTGCAAAGAAACAAAGCTTTGAGACTATGCTTCCACTTTTAAAGAAATTTGGTAGCTTTGTGGTAGCAATGTGTCTGGATGAAAGCGGCATTCATAAAGAAGCAAGCAAGCGTATTGCCATTGGTGAAACACTCATTGATTTACTGCAACATCATGGCATTGCCCTGTCACGCATTTTTATTGACCCGCTTATTTTAGCCGAAAGCGCAGAAAGCGGCGCAGCACCGGAAACACTGAAAGTTATTGAACATTTTGCAAAAAAGGGAATCAAAACAAGCATTGGGTTAAGCAATATATCGTTTGGCTTGCCACAACGCAAATTTATCAATAACGTATTTTTGAAGCTTGCTTTACAAAGGGGCCTCTATGCTGCAATAGTTAATCCAGGCGCTATCGACACCACTACTGCAAAACCTTACTCTACCGAAGAACTGCTTGCACTGGATTTTCTTGAAGGTAGAGATAAGAATGCTTCACATTATATTGCACATTTTGGAACAGGTCAGCAGCAAACGCAACAAAAGGAAAAAACTATATCTATACTTGATAGAATATTTGAACTTGTTGTTGCAGGCAATACCGATGATATTGAACCAGCCGTAAAAGAAGCATTGAGCCAGCACACTCCTGAAACAATTATGAATGATGCACTCATTACCGCCTTAGAAAAGGTTGGTCAACTCTACAGCAATGGCGAATATTTCCTGCCACAGATGATTGCCTCGGCTGATACCATGAAAAAAGGTTTTAATCTTTTAAAACCACTGATGCTGCAAAAGAAGGAATCAGTGCTGGGAAAGATAGTTATCTGTACCGTTAAAGGTGATATACACGACATCGGCAAAAATATCGTTGCCATGATGCTTGAAAATCACGGCTTTGATGTGATTGACTTAGGCAAAGATGTGCCAAATGAAAAGGTTATTGAAGCAATACAACAGCATAAACCAGACATTGTGTGTTTAAGCTCGCTTTTAACAACTACCATGCCTAATATGGGTACTATTGCACATGAAATTAAAAATCAGAAGCTGCCATGTAAACTGATGATTGGGGGTGCGGTTGTGACTAAAGAATATGCTGATAGCATTGGTGCTTTTTATGGTAAAGACGCTGTTGAAGCTGTTGCTGTGGCAAAAGGTATTGTAAAAAAATCTCAATAACTTTTTTTTATAAATTTAGTTGACATAAAGATTGTATATACAAGAATTCGCTTATGTTATTATAGTGGATTGTAGTACAAATCCGCTTCTTTTATTATATATTTTTACAGGTTTTTACATTACAACAAAGATTAAGGAGCACGTCTGTGAAAGGGACACGTTCTTTTCTACTCTTTTTCTTACCTTTTGTTATATTTGCATACATCTCATTTATAGTATTTCAGCAGGCCTGTGATTATGCTATGAATGTACAGGCAAAGAAACTTCTTCCATTCAATCATCGCACACATACTACCACATATGGTGCTTCAGACTGTGAAATATGCCACAGTTATGATAGCAATGGAAGATTCAATGGTATCCCGACGGTGGCAGTTTGTAAACAGTGTCATGATCCAAACAAAGCAAATACCCAAGTGTTTTTTGCTGGTTTTGGTGATAATGACAAACCATGGGAATCTTTTGCCCAGCAGCCCGACCTGGTATATTTCAGCCACATTGCTGTGATGAAAAATGAAAAGAAAGCTCAGTGTATCTCATGCCATGGTGATAAGGGCAATTCTACTACAACTGCTAAAATTAAGGGTAAAATGGCTATGGGTACATGTATGGATTGCCATACAGCTTTAAAAATAAGCAATGCATGTACAGTATGTCATGATTAAATTCTTATTATTGAATCGAAATTCAAGCAAGGAGTTATTACATCCATGAAACTCGAACGAAAAGATTTCTTAACAATGATAGGTGGAGCAGTAGTAGGTACTGGTGTTGGTACACTGATTTCACCCGGTCCATGGATGGGTCTTCAATGGCTGGTTGAATGGACCCAGGACCAGTATCGCCCTCCTAAAGGTGAAGAAAAATATTTAGCAAGTATTTGTGACCAGTGCCCCAATAAATGTACAGTACAGGTAAGAATGATTGGGGATAGAGCTGTTAAAATTGAAACATCCAATCAGGGTTGTGCTGCAGGACAGCTCCTTTTGCAGGTCCTTTACCACCCTGAACGAGTAAAAACCCCATTAAAACGAACCGGTAAAAAAGGAAAAATTGATTTTGAGCCGGTTTCATGGGAAAATGCAATAGCAGATATCTCCAAAAAAATAAATGATGCCATTAATAATAAAAAACAGGATCAAATTGTAGCAATAAATCCTGCTTTCCCAGATGCAACAGCAATGTTAAACGAAAGAATAGCACTTTTTGCTGGTAGTCCTCATGTATACCAGGAATCAGGATACTGGGCTCTCTCCAGTGCCTGTTCACTGGCAACCCAGAAAACTGAAGGAGCTATCGACTATGATTTTGAAAATGCTGATTGCGTTGTTAGCTTTGGTGCACGTCTTTTTGAAGGATGGGGAAATCCAGGTAGGATGCATAATGTATTGAATATCTGGAAACAAAAAGGTGTCAAATTTATACAGGTGGATTCCATTGCAACACGTACAGCTTCATTAGCAGACCAGTGGGTTGCAATAAAACCTGGAAGTGAACCAATTTTTGCTATGGGCGTTGCACATTATCTGCTTAAATATGGCAGGCGCTCAGGTGCAACAAATTTTGGCAGATTTACAGAGCTATTAATCAATAAATTCACTCCAGAAAAGGTTTCTGAGTTAACTGGTGCATCTCTCGAAACAATTGAATCAGTAGCAAAAGCATTACTGCAAGCACGAAGGCCTGTAGCAGTTGCTGGCAAAGGCGGAAAAGTTGTATCTTCTTCAGTTGCCGAATTTGCAATAATACAGACAATCAACAGCATGATTGGCAGTCTTGGTAACGCTGTTAAGCTTGTTACCTTCGCAACTCCTGCAAAGCCAGTAATAGCAAAGAAGTCCAGGGGACTTGATGAGTATATAGCAAGCGATATGACCTGTGACATAGTGCTGCTAAACAATGCTAATCCCGTTTATTCAAGCGTATATGGTGAGCGCCTATCTGAAAAGCTTAAAAAAGCTTCAACCGTTGTGCTGTTTACTTCTTTACTTAATGATTCTGCACAATATGCTGATTATATTTTCCCAACACTTACTTCGCTTGAAATTCCTTTTACAGGTCAGGCTGAATCAGCTAAGTTTGAAGCAAAACATGCTGGCGATTCATTGCTTGCAATAGCAAAAAATATACCCAATATAGCTGCTCAATTCCCATGGAATAGTTATTTAGATGTGGTAAAAGCTGTAAATTTCCAGGCTAAAAATGTAGCAAATCTGGATATCCCTGTTGATATCATTACTGCAAAGCTGGAAGAATTAGAAAAAATGCTGCAAGCTTCAGGCTCATATTCCATATCGATGGTACCTTTTGAAATACCAGTAGTTGGCGAGGGAAATAGCCTTGCACTTCCCTATGTATTAAAAGCCCTCCCAAATACAATTTTAAAAGGCGATACAAGCTGGGTATGGATGAATCCAGTTACAGCATCAAAAGAAGGAATTTCCGAAGGCTCCAAAATCGATATTGAATCTTCCCGCGGTGAACTTGACACAGTGAGAGTACATTTAACCAAACGCGTTGCGTATGATACTGTTGCAATGCCTATCGGTTTTGGCCATGAGGAATTAACCGAATATGGCAGCGAAAAAGGTGTTAACCCAAAACCCATAATGTCAGATGCATTGGACCCTCTCAGTGGTTATGCTGACTGGTGGTTAACACGAGTAAAATTGAGTTAAGAGGTGATTAATTATGGCCAAGATGACAAGAAGATGGGGAATGGTTATAGATTTAGATAAATGTACTGGATGTGGTGCATGCAATATTGCTTGTGCACAGGAAAATAATCTCCCAATATTTAAAGATGATTCTGATGTGCCCAAACGGGTCACGTTCCTTGACCTTATTGAGGTAACCAATGATAAAGATCCTAAAGCCCAGTATCCAGATGTAAAAGTGGCATATATACCAAAGATGTGTCAGCAGTGTTCAGGGAATGACCCAAATAATCCACATCCACCATGCGTTTCAGTGTGTCCAGTTGTTGCAACTGATGTAGGTGAAGATGGTGTTGTAAGCCAGATATGGTCACGCTGTATAGGCTGCAGATACTGTCAGGTAGCCTGTCCATACGAAGCACGTGTATTCCACTGGTGGAAACCCCGTTATGAAGGGTCTTTCAAAGAATCTCTTAATCCTGATGTATCAATCGCATCTCGGGGTACTATGGTAAAATGTACTTTCTGTTCACATATCTGGAAGCGTGAACGCGATAAAGCAATAGCACAGGGTATAACCGATATAAACGCAGTAACGTACACTCCAGCCTGTGCAAGTGCATGCCCAACTAATGCCATACTATTTGGCGATCTCAATGATCCTTCTTCGCCAGTATATGAACCTAAAATACAGAAGGATCCCAGGGCTGTACGTCTGGTACATTCCATAGATGAATTGCGTACAAAAGATCCGTCTGAATATGAAAAACGGACTAAAATCAAAGAATATCCAAATCCAAAAGTATATTATTTAACCAGCCAGCAATGGCTTCGTGATAAAATATCTGGATTTAAAAACTCCTAAAAAAAGTATAAGGAGAGTATACCGTGAGCAAAGTAATAGATTTTCTAAAAAATGAATGGAATAGTTACCCCAGGAATATACAGATATCTCTGTATGTCCTCTTTGCACTGGTAGCACTGTTTGTAATTTTTGCTATTCAGATCCTGTTCTGGGGATTAGGTTACACCGATATGAATAACCGCTTTGCAATGGGGATATGGATAATCGGTGATTTAGGTTTTGTTGCGCTGGGCGGTGGAGCCTTCTTTACAGGTTTTATGCTGTATATATTCAGGGTTGATAAACTTCAGCCTTTAATAAATTCCACTGTCCTTATAGGTTTTATGTGCTACCTGTTTACATTTATATTGCTGGTATTTGATATTGGACAACCACTGAGGGCCTGGTTTGGATATGCATACCCCAACTGGGGACCACATACCATGCCACAATCAATGCTTACAGAAGTAGTCTGGTGTTTGACATTTTACTTTATTGTGCTTTGCATAGAGCTTTTCCCTATTATACTCAGCAATAAATATTTAGATAGATATCCAGCAGTACATTATTTTGCACATTACTTGCATAAGTTAATGTGGATTTTTGCTGCCATTGGAACATTCCTTTCATTTTTCCATCAGGGATCACTTGGTGGTGGAATGTGGGGTGTATTATATGCCAAGCCATACTGGTTCAGGCATCATTATTTCTATCTGGCGATAGTAGCTGCGATAGCTGGAGGTCCCTGCCTTATGATGCTTGCTCCAAAGATAGCAAGCTGGGTTGCCAAAAAAGAGCTTGTACCCAAAGATGCCTATATGACATTAGCACAGATAGCAGGGGTAACATTTATTGCATACTTTTTATTCAGAGTGTACGATCTTTACACACTTGCAAAACACTTTGCACCACTATTTGACCGCAATCTGGTTGATATGATGGGTGGTTATTATGGCTGGTGGGTAGTTGGATTGGAATTGCTTGCTTCACTGGTAGCAATTGTTATTCTTAATGTAAAAAAATTCCGTGAAAACGAACAGTACTTCATTGCTGGTTTAATCAGTGGCGTGCTTGCTATAGTTATGCTGAAAGTTGATGTGTTACTCCATGGATTCTCAATACCTAACTTCCCATGGCAGGATTTCTTTGGATATAACCCAACTATTCAGGAATGGTTTATATTCTTAGGATCTCTTGCATGCATGACTCTTATTTATATGTGGTTTGTAAAATACATACCGCTATTTCCTGAAAAACACCATGAAGAAGCTCACTAAAGATTTGATGATATAAAAAAATAAAAACCCCACGATTGTGGGGTTTTTATTTGTATAATCCACATTTGAAATGCCAGTTATTCATTAATTGCTATGTTATTTTGTAATTTAAATGCTTTAACTGTATTTTTTAATAGCATTGCTATTGTCATTGGCCCCACCCCGCCAGGAACGGGAGTTATAGCATGCGCTACTTCATAAACCTCATCAAACTTCACATCACCTACTAATTTTGTTTTACCTGGATTTTCAGGGTCATTTATTCTGTTTATGCCAACATCAATAACAACTGCCCCTTTTTTAACCATATCTTTTGTTATCATATTAGCCTTACCAACAGCAACAACCAGAATATCTGCCTGCCTGGTATAATATCCTATATCCTTTGTTGCTGTATGACAAACTGTCACAATACAATTTGCTCTGTTATTTTTCTGCACCATTAAATTGGCCAGTGGCTTGCCAACAATATTACTGCGGCCAACGATTACTATATGTTTTCCTTTAATATCTGGCATTGTCCGCACAATGAGTTCCTGGCATCCATATGGTGTACACGGGATAAAGCAGTCTTCACCAATAACAAGCTTTCCAGTATTTACTGGATGAAATCCATCAACATCTTTAACAGGATCAATTGCATTTATAATTTCGTTTTCATTAATATGTGATGGCAATGGTAACTGCACAAGAATGCCATTAACATTGTTATCATTGTTGAGCTGGCCAATGAGGGTTAGCAACTCCTGCTGGGTAGTATGTTCATCCAGCAGTATCTGCCAAGAATTAATTCCTACTTCTTCAGAGTTTTTCTTTTTATTGCGTACATATACTTCAGATGCAGGATTATTACCCACCAGAATGACAGCTAATGCTGGCTTTTTCCCATACTTTTGTTCAAGCTTTTCAACTTCTTGTTTAACTTCTTCTTTAATTTCACTGGCTATAGCCTTGCCATCAATGATTATTGCCATGTTTACCTCATGTTGTATTTTAAATTATACATCTATTACTATAAACGATTCCCACTCGTCATCGTTTATTTTTTCACATTTTACCTTATGCATTGTTACTGCTTTAGGATCAATATTAATATCATACCCATTTGTTATATAATCACCAGTACAACGAGCTTCACAAATAACAGCATCATTGCTATATATAATTTGTATAGTTTCAGGATATACTAGCAGGCCTCTGGTATCTTTAATAAATATCAACTCGTTTAAAAATTTGACGAGCAAAAGATCCAGATAATTATGCTGAAGCAAAACATGACATTTCTCTACTTTTTTCAATTTTGAAGGTTCTTCAAGACACACCTGCAATAATGCTTCAGCATTTAATTTAAAAATATTTTCAACCGTTTTAGCTTTGCAGTGGACTGCTATATCCGCTAACGTAATATCTTCAACAAATTCAAAATATTCGTTACTATCTCCACTCATCCTTTTATTGAACCTATTGGAATCATACGTGCAACAGGAATACTTAAACCCGCCCTGGTAATTGCATCAATAACTTCATCAATATCTTTGTATGCAGCACCTGCTTCCTCAGCTAAACCACTGAAAGACCGCGTTCTCACTGTAATTCCGCTTTTTTCCATCTGGTTAGCTAAATCTCTGCCTTTGAAACGCTTTTTGGCCTGCTGTCGTGACATTACTCTTCCACTTCCATGAACTGTACTGTAAAAAGCTTCTTTTGCCATGGGGCCACCAACCAGAATATATGAAGCAGATTGCATACTGCCGCCAATCAGTACTGGCTGCCCTATCTCCCTGTACAATTCCGGTATACCCTGCATGCCTTTGGTGAATGCCCGTGTAGCACCTTTCCTATGTACCAGTAATTTTTTATTCTTACCATTAATATCATACTGTTCTATTTTTGCTGTATTATGGCATACGTCATATATTAACTTTATACCCAATTCTTCAGGAGATTTCTTAAAAACCTGGCTCAGGACATCACGAACAATATGGAATATTAATTGTCGATTAAGAAATGCAATATTTATGGCACAATTCATTGCATGAAAGTAAGCCTGTCCTTCCTTTGAATGGAATGGTGCACATGCGAGCTCACGATCGGGAATATCAATATGATATTTTTGTTTCATGACCGATATAAACTGATCCAAATAATCAGTTGCTATCTGATGACCAAAACCACGGCTACCGCAATGTATCATACATGCAATTTGATTATTGCCTGTAATGCCCAACCTGCTTGCAATATCCCTGTTAAGAATATCCTCATCACGTATAATTTGAAACTCTAAATAATGATTACCTGACCCCAATGAACCAATCTGTTCTTTGCCACGTTCTCGGGCTTTTCCAGAAACAGCTTCAGGTTTTGCATTTGCAATACACCCATTTTCCTCACAAAATGTTAAATCATCTTTTATCCCATAGCCATGCTCAATAGCCCACTGGCAACCCTTAACCATTGCTTCATCAAATTGTTTGTCATTCAATGATACTATGCCTTTCCCACCAACTCCACTTGGTATACGTGCAAAAAGCATATCCATTATCTTATTAAGTCTTGGAGATAATTCCTGGAAGGTTAAACTGGTAATAAAAAACCGTACACCACAATTAATATCAAACCCTATCCCGCCCGGAGAGATGACGCCATCTTCAATATCTATTGCTGCAACCCCTCCTATGGGGAACCCATAACCTGAATGACCATCAGGCATACACAGTGCGTAACTCTGAATCCCGGGAAGCATAGCAACATTTGTAAGCTGTTCAAATACAGCATTATCCATGCTATTAAGCAATTCTTCAGAAGCATAGATACGTGCTGGTACACGCATCCCCGCTTTATAATCCCTGGGTATTTCATATAAGCAATTTCCAATTTTTTTTGCTATGCCATTTACCATAATCCCTATTGCTTATTGTAACATAGTATTACTCTTTAGCTACTGGCTCTTTCTGGTTTTGTTTTTGCTTTTGTACAGGGATTGGGCTTTTAATCATTTCACATTTGCCTTCAAATACTACACCATCAGCTATTATAAGCTTTGATGTTCGTATATTCCCAAATAGCTTACCATCGCTCTGTATTTCAATTCTGTCCTTAGCTTCAATGTTTCCGTATACTGTTCCTTTTATAATAACTGTATTAGCTTTTATATTTGCTTTCACAGTAGCTTTCTCACCAATAACCAAAAAATCCCCAGAAGCAATTTCACCTTCAAAGTATCCGTTAATTTGTAATGATTTCTCAAATGTTAGATCACCGTAAAATTCTGTATCTTTTCCAAATACAGTTGCTATCATTCCAATTTCATATACCGGATTCTTATTAACCTGAATAACTTTTTTAGCCATTGTATATACCTTCTTCTGTTAAAATAAACATTTATATTGAAAAATTCAAACCTTTTACCGTAGCAAGATTGATTATTGAATTCAATTATACAAGCTAAATTTGTAAAATATATCTTATTTTGTTGTCATTGTAAAAACGCCATCCCAATCATCCGGTGGCGGGGTGAGTTTATATTGCTTGCACCTTTCTAAATATAATTTAGATGGCCCGTCATTGGGGTCAACTTTTAAAGCTTTTTCAAAAAAATCTATAGCTTCGTCCCATTTGCGCTTTTTATATGCATCTAAACCAGAGTTGTATAACCTTAAAACCTCTTCTTTTTCTTTTGTTATCATAATTTCGCCTCGCTGAAAATATTTTCAATACGACTCTAATCTTAAAATAATAAAACAATTAATATCTCCTGTCAATAAAGAATAATGCCAGCTCAGTCATAACATTCTTAAATTGGGTATCCGGAAATACTGATAGAAGTTTTACCGCTCTTTGTACATATTCAGCTGCAATATTTATACAATATTCAACTACATTATATTCTGTGGCTTTTTCAAGGACATAATTCCAGTTTTCATTATCTGGATGTTTTGCATAATGGATTAATAAATCCTTTTCTTTTTCTCCCACTATCTGCAATAATCGTAACAATGGCAAAGTAATTTTACCATTTATAAAATCATTACCTGCATCCTTACCAGTAATCTCTGCATTATTCAAATAATCCATTGCGTCATCAGTAATCTGAAATGCATATCCCAGTTGCATACCACAATTATACAATATATCTGACTGCTCATTATCCATTTTTGCAACACATGCACCAAGCTTTGCACAGGCAGCCATAAATCGGGCTGTCTTCATTTCAATGATACGGTAATAATGTTCTTCAGTTATATTATCAATATTAGAATATTGTATTTGATACAGTTCGCCTTTTACCATTTCAATGGTTGCATCTACCATAACAGGAAAAAGGTCAGTACGATTATTCCCAACAGCGATTTCCAGAGCTTTAGTATACATATAATCACCAGCCAGTACAGCAACTTTTGGTCCATATTGTCTGGCAACTGTTGGCAATCCCCGGCGTAAATCAGCGTTATCAATGATGTCATCATGAACCAAAGAAGCAGCATGGATTATTTCAGCAGCACAGGCAATATCAATAATGTCATCAGGGATAGAATTATTCAATCCACTTGATAAAATAATCATGGAGGCACGTATTTTTTTTCCACTTTTTTTAAACGTATGCATGCTGCTTTGATCTAAAAGATCAATGCCTGTATATAATTTATTTTTTATAGCTTCATCAACAGCCTTAAGGTAATGTTCTATAGGCCTAAGAATTGACTGCAAATCTTTTTTAGGTGTCATTTTTCTGTATTCCTTAATCAATCAAATGCGCTGAGACATTCACGTTGTGATTCAAAAATTTCGAATACCTTATCGAGCATAGTAGTCTGGAAAAGCTTAAGCAGGTTTTCATTTGTTATGACTAACTTTATATCACCTTCGTTTTTTATCTTCCTTTTAAAAGCAACAATTACGCCAAGTGCAGAACTACATATATGCTTAACATCGGTCATATCCATACAGATATTGCTATAACCTTCATCTATTAATTTTTGTAATGCATTTTCCAGATCCTCTGACATTTCCTGATCTATTCTTCCATCTAAAGTAATGATAGCCAAATTCTCATCTTTTTTAATTTTCATATTCTACCTCATGTATCAGATATTACTTTTCTATTATACATAATTATAATTCATATTGATTATAATTACAATAATTATTTTTAAAGACAACTGTTATAGTATCAAATATTTTAAAGCTTACACCAGTCTACCATTAGACTGAGATTACTGTTTATAAAAATCAGTCTATATAATCAGTTCTTTTAACATTGCATAAGCAACGATACAAGCATATACATGTTTTACGCCATTTATTTTTAGCAGGCGTGCACATTCATTAATAGTTGCTCCTGTGGTATACACATCATCAACAATAAGAACCGATTTATCAGCAATATTACTAGTATCCTGAATAATTTCATATTTCTGGTATGTATTAATAAACCGTTCATTGCCACTTAACTTTTTCTGTGCAATTTTCTCATTTTTTATATTCAATAAATTTAACACATCTATATTATACCTTTTACCTATACAGCGTGCCATAACTTCAGACTGATTAAATCCTCTTTTCCATAAACGGTCTTTAGATACAGGTATGTAAGTAATGAAATCAAAGTGCCATTTCATTATATCAATTGCCTCAGTACAATACTGTGCAAATAACCTGGCAATAGATTTGTTATGTTTAAATTTCATAGCGTAAACCAGCTGTGTTACAGGTTCTTCATATTTAAACAACCATACACCATCATCTAAAAACCATTTCCGTTTACCATGTATTTCTTCTTCTAATGAAAAAACATATTCACCGGAATAATTTTTAATATTCAGATTAATTATACTTTTACAATTATTGCAAACACCATCACCATTGGATATAAGCTTCCCACAATAAACACAAAATGAAGGAAAAATTACATCTAATAGTATATAATGCAGTAAAGTTATAAATTTACTATTTGCCATAGTTACGATGTAAAGCTGGATCCGGTATGCCTGCTTCTGAAAAACCTTTTTGCCGTATACGGCAACTATCACATACACCACAGGGAGTACCATCTATTTGTGGATTATAACAACTTGAAGTCAACGAGTAATCCATCCCTAATGATATTCCTAATTTTATTATTTCACCTTTTGTAAGGTTTATAAGAGGTGTTTCAATAATTATTGGATTTCCTTTAATGCCACTTTTGGTTCCCATTTGTACTACTTTTTGAAATGCTTCTATAAATTCTGGCCTGCAATCAGGATACCCACTGTAATCAACTGCATTAACCCCAATAAAAATATGGGTTGCATTAATTGTTTCTGCATACGCCAGTGCCATTGAAAGAAAAACAATATTACGAGCCGGCACGTATGTTGTTGGAATACTATCAGTATGATAATTCAGTATCTCTTTTCCTGATGTTCGGATTAATGATGAAGATTTAAACAAGCTATCCGGCAAATTAATAACTTCATGTGAAGCAACGCGAAGAAAGTTTGCTAATTTTCTAGCAAACTCAACTTCAACATCGTGACGTTGACCATATACAAATGTAAGTGCAAAAAGGGAAAATTCCCTGCTTTTTGCAACTGCAGCAGCAGTGGCAGAATCTAACCCGCCACTGAGCAGGACTACGCATTTGCCAGCAGCCATTTTCTATTTTGTCATTAAGCTTCTTTTTTTGCTATACGCATTGGAAAATATTCATAAGGTTTCATGCCATATACCTTCTCAAAATCCTTTTCAAAAGGACACATGGTACAGCTTGCCCTATAGACACCTTCCAATGTCATCATTGCTTCATCATATAGAACACTGTTTTTATCAATTTCTGCATTCCTTATTTTAAGAAATGCACATGATTTGCACTTTTCAGCATTTTCTCTAATCTTGTCGGTGATTAATCCCATGCAAATACCTCCCAGAAAATTGTAAGTATATTAAATATAATTTATACAATATTACAAAAATAGCAAGAAAAAATCCAGCATATTTTTGATAAAATAGTAATAATTCGTCAGTAACTATCGCCTAAATAACATATTGATAATATTTACACAGCACATTGAATATCAGGATGTTTGTGTGGATTTTATAGTTGTTTGTATAATAACAGATTAAATAATCGTGCAATAAAGTATGCCCCACAAAATAAAAAGAAAGGCATAGTAAAAAAGAAAATTAATATTTCTTCAAATTTTACCACAGTTCCATGCAATACCTTTTTGCCAAAATAATTATAATGAAAATGCTGCGGATCCTTGCTGCGTTTGTATATTGCCCTGGCTATACTGATTTTTATAAATAGCATAATAAGCATTATAAATCCTGTCATTAACCAAAGAAGCAGCTTAAAATCCACCTTTGCAACATAAACTGGATGAATGATTGCTAAAGTGGTGATAGCTCCGGCCAGAAGTACATTGCTGATGGTAGTATTTATGAAACCTTTGAGATATTTATTTTCTCTTCGCAATACATAGAGAACAAGTGAATAAATGTGTAATGAAAAAGAAATTTGCAGAAGTATGAAAAGGGCAATTAGCATCAGTATTCCTGTATACTATTATTCAGATAGCAAAACCCTTTTTATAATACAGTACAATATATTAATTTGCAAGCATTCTTTATTATTTATTTTATTTTTTATAGCAGGAAATGGTTATCGTGTGCGCGAATTTATATTGATAAGGATTCCAGCGCTTATAAGTGACATTATTAAATTTGAACCACCATACGATAAAAATGTAAGGGGAAGACCGGTAACAGGCATTATGCCCAATGCCATGCCAATATTAATTATTACATGAAAAAATATCATGCATGTTATTCCACCGGCAACAAGCATGCCAAATTTATCTGATGCTTTTAATGCAATGGTGAATCCCTTATAGATAATATACGCAAATAAAAGAAGTACTATAGTTGCACCAATAAAGCCCCACTCTTCAGCAATGACAGAAAATATGAAATCAGTTGATTTTTCGGGTAAAAACCCCAGTTGTGATTGTGATCCCTTTAAAAATCCCTTCCCTATGATTCCACCTGAACCAATTGCAATCTTTGATTGTATCACGTTATATCCCGAACCATAGGGATCTAAATCAGGATTTAAGAATACTAAAATTCTTCGCTTTTGATATTCTTTTAAAAATCGCTGTATAATTACCGATAAGAATAAACCTGATGAAAATATAAATGAAGGAATATAGATGCCCCTGTATATTTTAGAGTTAAAAAAGAAATAAAGTATAAATGTTATAATAGAAACAATTAATAACGAACCAGAAATTATATATAAAAGTTCATTTCCCTTTAAAAATGAAAAAATACCACCCGATATACTTACCCCACTCCATTCCAGATATGTAAGCATCATTGGGACAAACAGGGCTATAGCGGCTATCCCCACAATAGATATCAGCTGTGGGATGTCAGCACCACCTAAAAATAATAATGTTAAAAATATTGGTACATAAATCATTGCTGTGCCAAAATCAGGTTGCAGGTAAATGAGCAAAACAGGAATGCCAATAATAGCAAATGGGATAAATAGTTCACGCAATCTTTTAATATCAAATTGCCGTAATTCAAGATATTTTGACAGTATCAAAATGCTTGCCAGTTTCATAAACTCAGAAGGCTGTATGGCAAAAAACCCAAAACTTAGCCATGCACGAGTATTACGTATTTTTGCGCCAAAAATTGTTGTAATCAAAAGGAAAAATAGCAATATTAAATATATATACAGCGAATAGTCACCCAGTAACCTGTAATGTATTCGTGAGACTGCAAACATACATCCTGCACCAATGATAAACCATAATAATTGCTTTTTGTACAGCCCACTGTTCACTTTCTCAATTGGGTCAAAGCCTGTTGCATAAATAGTAATAATACCAATCAATACAAGAGCAATAATGGCAAAAAGGAAATTAACATCGTATTCCTGAAAAGCTGATTTTATGGTTTTGAACATGTTAAAAATATCCCTTTTTTATTAGTGTGCTGAATACCTGTTCAGCAACCGGCACAGCAGTAGCTGCTCCTGCAACGCCATATTCAACCATGACAACTATGGCTACAACCTTTTCCGGTTCTGCATCATACGGACCAAAACCAACAAACCAGGCATGCTGACTTGCATCTTCCTGCCTTTTGGAACGTGTTTGTGCAGTACCAGTTTTGCCACACATTTGCACTTTCAGATATCCTAACCGTGCAGCAGTACCACTTACTACAGCCATTCTCATTCCCTGTTTGATAGTTTCCAGTGTTGTTGGCGATAAAGGAATTTCCCGTAATTTTTCGGGAACAACAACTGAAACTATAGAAGAATTATCATTTGAACGAATCTCTTTTACAAGATGGGGTTTGAAAACAACCCCTGAATTAACAATAGCAGAAATAAAATCCATCATGCCCATAGGTGTAACCAGCATAAAACCCTGGCCAATGGAAAGATTTACCGTATCACCATCAAACCATGGCTGACCAAAGGTCTTTAGTTTCCATTTTTTTGAAGGTATGAATCCTGTAATCTCACCTGGTATATCGATACCTGAAGGTTCAGCTAAACCTAAATAGCCTGCATAATTAAAGATTGTAGTTGGCCCTAATTTTAAACCAAGCTGATAAAAATACACACTGCATGATTTTGCAATAGCCCACAATAAATTAACTGAGCCATGAGCCTGATAGCAATAAAAATCCCTGTCTACATATCCTTTTAAGGTATATTTACCAGGGCAATATAATGTTACATTGGGATTCCATTTTTCTTCTTCCAGTGCAGCAATTGCAGTAACAAGTTTAAAGGTTGATGCAGGGGGGTATCGGGACTGGATAGTCCTGTTTAAAAATGGCTTATTCTTATCATTATTCAACTGCGTTATTATTTTTGCATTATTTTTTGATATAATTAGATTTGGGTCATAATCAGGCTTGCTTACTAAACTTAAAATTTCACCTGTTGCAGGCTTCATAACAATAACAGAGCCCCTGTTATCGCCCAATGCAGTATAGGCTGTTTTCTGGACATCATAATCAATCGTAAGAATAATATTATACCCGGGCTTGGGATGTTGGCCAATTTCTTCTCCTTCAGTTCTGTTTTTGGCATCAACAATACGGCGTACATAACCGTCAACACCTCGTAATGTTGAATCATACTGCCGTTCAATTCCTGCTTTGCCTATCTTCTGATAATATTTGTATCCAACATCCTTATAGGTATTATATTCATCTTTGGTTAAGCTTCCAATGTATCCTAACACATGCGAAAACATGTTGGCAAACGGATATACCCTTACCGGTGCATCTTCCCACATAATGTTTGGAAATTTATCCTGATTTGTGGCGATAGTTACTACAATATCAAAAGGAACATCTTCCTGAATAATATATCTGTTATACGGATTATTTGACTGTATATCCGCAATTATCTCATCATAGGGAAGTTTTAAAAGTGCACATACATTTTTTATTGCATAATATAATGTTTGTTTTTCCTGATATCGAGCGGGAATAACAATAATATTAAAAGACGGTCTGTTTGTTGCCAGTACCATATTCTGTTTATCAGGAGCAAAATTTCTGTCATAAATTTCACCGCGGGATGCAGGAATAGGAATATTATTTTCCATGTTCATACGTGACTTTTCCGAATATTCCTTACCCTGAATTATCTGCAGATTAACAAGCTGGAAGAAAAAAATACCAAACATGGCAATAACAATAATGCTAACAAAAAAAAGCCGTTTTCTGAACTCTTCTATAATCTTTGTTCTTATTGAAGCAAATTGCATATCTTAACGACCTTCCCTGGACAACTCCTGTTCAAATATCTTATCAAAAAGGAAGAATAATGGTGGGGATAATAAGGCATTATAAAATGATTCAGGTAAAATAATTGAAGTTATTGAGGATAATGATCCCTGATGGAATAAATAACATAATATCAGTGTTATAACACCTTTAGCAATCGAAGCAAAAAAGATTAAAAGAAAAACAGTAAAAAGATTTTCTTTAAAAATTGATCTCCCAAAAAAACCAATTATATACCCCAGAGCCATTTTGGGGAAAGCCAGCAAACCTAAGGGGGAATTGGAAATTGCATCATGTAATAGTCCACCAATAAATCCAGTGACCTCGCCATATAATGAGCCAAAGCTGTAGGCAAAATATACAACAACTATAAAAACCAGATCTGGTTTAACTCCACCTATTCTCAGAACATCAAAGGAAGAATGTCCCTGTATTATTAGTGATGCTAGCAATAGTGCTCCTGTTATTATATACATTAAAATCATAGTTGTGAATCATCCTGGATTAATTTTAAAATATCTTTATCTGGCTCTTTTTTAATGACAACAACATTCTCAATAAGGTCAAAATTGATATATGGCTTTACAAGAACACGCTGAAATGCACCAGATTCGGATGGGAATGATTTAACTGCAACTCCCACAAGTAACCCCTGAGGGAATACACCACCCTGACCAGACGTAATAACGATATCACCCGGCTTGATAGTTGCTGTTTTATCAACATAATCAATAACACATAATTTACCAATAGCTGAATACCCACTTAAAAGGCCGGGATACCTGCTTTCCTGAAAAACAACACCAATTTTTAAATCAGGAGAAATAATTGGCAAAATTCGTGATATTGAACCTCGTACTTCTATAATTTTTCCAACTATCGCTTTTTCATCACCAAAGAATGCAACTACTGGCATATTGACTTCTATACCATCAGAACTACCTCTATTGATAATTATCGTTCTGAACCAGTTATCAGGATCTTTTGATATTATAGTAGCCAGAACTGTGTCATACTTTAGACGTTGTTTTAGCCCTAAAAGGTTCCGCAGTTGCTCATTTTCTCGTTTTATCTCTTCAAGTTCTTCAGCAACAGATTCATACTGCTGCAGCCGTAATCTTGTTTTCTCCAGTTCTTCCTGAGCATTTCGCAATTGCGAAAACCCTGACCATAAAAGGGATACATTGGTTTGAACAGCATGGTATAATTTCTGGAAAGGGAAAATAACAGCATTACCAGCTCCCTCCACAACATTTGTCACCCCTGACGATTGTAAAGAGAGTGATATAAAACAAAATAGAGTAAATAATATAAATAATACAATTGTTCTGTGCTTTATAAAAAATTCCACAACAAACCCATCATTTTAAGTATAAAATAAATACTCCTGCATTATATGCAAGAGCATTTGTATAGAGAATGAATCACAGCCAGAACTACTTTAAATTTGAGCGGTAAAGATTTTTAATTTCCTCTAAGAATTTGCCTGCTCCCATAACAACACAGGTTAATGGATTTTCAGCTCGTATCACTGGGACGCCTGTTTCTTTGCTGATATACTTATCAAGACCTTTAAGCAGTGATCCACCACCCGACAGTACAATTCCACGCTCTACTATATCAGCTGCAAGTTCAGGGGGAGTGCGTTCCAATGTATGCTTGATAGCATCTAAAATCTGGTCAACAGGCTCTTTTAATGCTTTTCGTATTTCAGTAGAATCTATCTCCAATGTCCGTGGCAAACCCGAGATAGCATCACGCCCTTTTAATTCCATAGTTTCAATCTTCTTTTCAGGGAACGCATTGCCTAACCTGAATTTAACATCCTCAGCCATTCGCTCGCCAATAACCAGGTTGTACTGAGTTCGCATATATTTTATAATTGCCTCATCAAATTCATCACCAGCAATTCTCACTGAATCTGCAATAACCATACCACCCAGCGAGATAACAGCAATTTCTGTAGTACCACCACCAATATCAACTATCATGTGCCCAGCTGGCTCATGAATTGGAATATTGGCACCTATAGCTGCTGCCAGTGCTTCTTCAATGAGATATATTTCCCGGGCACCAGCCTGTTCAGCAGATTCTCTGACGGCACGTTTTTCAACTTCGGTAATACCTGATGGTACACCTATAACTACCCTTGGGCGAACCAGGGTAGTACGTTTATGCACTTTCTGTATAAAATATCGTATCATTTTTTCTACAGTTTCAAAATCAGCAATAACACCATCTTTCATAGGTCGTATTGCAACTATATCACCAGGAGTTCTTCCAAGCATCCTCTTTGCTTCATGTCCAACTGCTAAAACCTTACCTGTGCTGGTCTGGACAGCAACAACAGAAGGTTCACTCAAAACAATACCCTGCCCTTTTACATGAACCAGCGTGTTAGCAGTCCCTAAATCTATCCCCATATCATTTGAAAATAAACTATAAACAGAATCGAAGATCATAATAAGTTTACCTTTTAGTCAAAAAATTGATTATCCGAATATTATGTGCAATTGAATGATACTTTACGGCCGTTTTTGTCAAGCGATTATCATTAAATTTTTTTATCAAAAATTAAAAAAGATTACATTATCCCCAGTAATCGCTTTGCTTCGGCATTTTCTGAATCTAGCAAAAGGACCTCACTCCACAACGCCTTTGCCTGAGATACATTCCCTACCGCTGAATATACCTTTCCCAGCCAAAGTTTACATTGTACATCCTGAGCATCAATCTGTAAGGCCGCATTCAGGTGCTCAAGGGATTGATCGTAAACTCCTTTTCTATAAAATATCTTTCCTAATTCAATATGAACTTCTTTAATAATGGTATTATCCCTGGAATTTTGAAGTATATTTCTATACTGCATTATGGCATTGCTCTGCTGATTGGCATAAAGATATGATGCAGCTAAAAACATTCTTCCTTCAATATTATCTGAAACCCCTTTTGCTTTTACAAGCTCAATCCCTTCTTCATAATGACCACTTTTTATGGCTATAAGTGAATACATTCTGATATTATGTAAGGATAACTTCTGTATATTTGAAACTTTTTGAATAATGTTATATATTTCATTAACAGGATAATACCCACTTAAATACAATGATATGGCCTGAATAACCCTTGTATTATCATCAACGGAAGACCTGCCGCCCAGAGCTATCCCTTTATTTATGGCTTTTATAGATAAAAGAAAATACTGGCGGATATTAGCAGAGATATTCTGTAACACCGATTCATCATATAGTGAATAAATGGATTTATTTAAAAGACTATATGCATAATTACAGTATGTTTCGCCCAGTAAATAATATGCATCCGAACTCAACGGATTGCTTTCAGCATATTTATACGCTGCATTGCAAAGATCTTTTAACTGCTGCTGGCGGATGGTACTATCTGGCTGCTTTGAAGCTATCTCAATCTTTTCCTGTAATTTATTTATTGTATATTTCCAGAAGAATATATATTGATGATACTGATGAACAACATACACAGCAGCAATTATTAATAGTAAATTAATTACCCATTTCGTTGTAATTTTTCTTCTCTGTTTTGATTTATAGCGATAGTACATGGTAAAAATCACCCTTAACATTAAGATTTGGTAAAATTGGAATATTCTTTTTCAATATTCAGTAAAATATCAGATTCTTCATTAAGAACTATACAATTAACAGTATTTTTACCTTTTATTGAAAATAACATGTAATTATCGTGTGCTTTCATTGAAGCAATACGGTAAAAGTCATAGCGATATAATTTATTATCAACTGTAATGTTTATTCCCTGCTGTACGTATTGCAAATAACCCGATCCAACCCTTGTCAAAAAACTCCAGTCATGTGAAGTTAGATTATCAGAAACAGAGCCAATTGTTCCACTACTATCAACATACAGAATAACCTCATACCCTTTTCTGGCATCTTGAGATTGAAATACATTTTCTTTATCTTTATTCTTAATAACAGAATCTCTTTCTGGTTTGGTTGAAATGTCATTGGTTATATCAATATCAATATCTGGTAAATCATTAAAATCTTCTTTATCCGTTTGAGAATTTAATGTGCTTGTTGTTTTATGATATCCGGGTGTAGATACATCATCATCAAAATTAGGTACAAATCTATCATGAGGGATTGTTTTTTTAATAGAAACTTCAAAAAACTCTGAATACAATACAAGTAAAACGCCTGCAATGACTGATGCAACTGCTGCATATAATAGAATCATTGTGCTATCCCATAAGATAAAGTCACTTTGAATATTAAATCAGTATAAGAAATGTCAGTAAAAGAATATATGAACCAAAAAAGTTACTATGCAAAATACATTTGCCTATAAATATTGTCGAAATTATAAATTTACAAGTCAAGGATAAATTACAAAAATTATGGTATTTTCCATAAACCAGCTTTAAGGTATGGCTGGCTTTTGTATGGGAAGTCTTCTGGTTCATGTTCCAGAAACTCTAATTTCCAATGCTGTGGATGCAATGAACGGTAATCACGTACACTCATGGAAACTGCATTGATTGTAGTCAGGGCATACCCGTCTTTTGTAATATGTTCAATTAATGCAAGATAATCCCTGTAATGCGTTTTAACACTGAAATTTTGTTTTTTATTTCTTGAAAACGTTGGTGGATCAAATATTACAAAATCAAAATGTACTTTTTGCTTTATCTGCTTTTTTAAATACTGCCTGCAGTCCAATTTAATAAAATCTCTTGAATCATACTGAATATCATTTAATACATAATTTTGTTTTGCCCTGTTTAATACAGTTTGTGAGATATCTACATTAACTGCATACTGCAACCCATTTTTTAGCGCATGAACAGAAAACAACCCTGTATAGCAAAAAAGGTTACATAACCGTCCACCGTTGTGATAATACTTAACCATTGTTTCACGTACCTTCCGCATATCAAGAAACACACCTGTATTCTGTCCCTGAATAAGATCCACATAGGCTATAATATTGTTTTGTTTAATTGCAAAATTCTCAGGCGGCATTTCTCCATCCACAAGGATGCTTGTACGCAGCTTTGCAATTTGCTGAGGATCGTTAACTTTGGTTCTGTCTTTGAGCAAGATCCCGTTAACGGGGATATGTAATGAAGAAAGGATTTGTTTACAATCATTACATATTTTGGAGTAGTCTTGATACAATGAACTATCGTACAATTGTAACAACACAAAACCATTATAATAATCAATAATAAGGCCTTCACAACTATCACCAGCACTATTGAATAGCCTGAAAGCATTGGTCTGAGTGCTTGTAAAAAGATGTTCGCGCTTAAGGATGGCCTGTTCTATGAGTTTAAATGAGGGCATTTACTGTGTAATACTATCTAAAGTTTCTTTAACACGATCTTCAAGAGCATGAAAATCGTTTGCATCAATTAAGGTACTATCAACAATATACGACATTCCACAGGCAATAACATTTGGAATTGCTAAATACTGCTTTATGCTGGAAGGCATAATTCCGCCTGTTGGTATAATAGAAAACGAATACTTTACAAACGGCTCTGTAATGGCTTTAAGATACTTAACACCACCAGCATATTCTGCTGGAAAAAATTTTAATATAGTACAACCCAACAGCAAAGCATGAGCCAGCTCAGTGGGTGTAGTAAAGCCAGGTATATATTGTATATCGTTAAATTTGTGCGATAGCTCTATTAATGAGTCGCTTATGGAAGGAGAAACCACAAATGTAGCTCCTGCATCAATTGCAGCTTTAAAGTCATCCTGACTTAACACACTACCTGCTCCTACCAGCATTTGCGGGAATGATTTTTTAAGTGCAGATATACACGCCAGTGCCTGAGTAGTCCGCAGTGTGACTTCAATACAGTGTATGCCATGTTGATGTAATATTTCAGCAATGGTTACTACTTTTGAACTATCGCTAAAAACACCAATTGGAATAACTGGAACTGTAAGTTTGAACTGCATGGCATGCAAAAACTTACAATAAAAGCCGTGGATACCGCAATTCTATCTTGTTGCCATCTGGATCAGCAAAAACAACCAGACGACCTTTACGAATATTCTCAGGTCCAAAAACTATAGGGATATTTTTTTCTTCTAATTCATCAAGCGCATCATCAAAATCTTCTTCATCAATATAAAAGCATATATGGCTTTTTGAGTTCTCGGGAGCCTTGTAGTCTTTGACTTCTACAAGTTTAATCAAAATATCACCAACTTTTATATAAGCTTCACTTGAATTGCTAACCCTTTCAACCACTTCAAAATCAAATAAATCATTATAAAATTCAATTGCCCTGTCCAGATCTGATACAGTGATGCCTATGTGATCAACATTTTCTATTACTATCATTTATGCCTCTCCTTTTCAATTTCTAGATATACAAAATTATTGATCTTGTTATTTAGTATTACTATTGGTATTCATATTCAACCACGTTTTATAACTCTTTGAAGTATTGTCAATTATTTAAAACCATTAACATGAAAAATATTTTCATTTTTATTCAACGGTAACACTTTTTGCTAAATTTCGCGGCTGATCCACATTGCACCCACGCAATACTGCAATATGGTATGCCAGAAGCTGTAAAGGAATAACCGTTAAAAGTGGTGACACAATCTTACGGGTTTGTGGAACATACAACACATGATCAGCATATTTTTTAATGTCTTCATCACCTTCGGTAGCAATTGCAATGATTTTACCTTTACGGGCTTTGACTTCCTGTATATTGCTTATAACTTTCTGGTATACCTCATCCTTTACTGCAATGAAAACAACCGGCATATTTTCATCAATAAGGGCGATAGGCCCATGCTTCATTTCTGCAGCAGGATAGCCCTCAGCATGGATATACGAAATTTCTTTCAATTTCAAAGCACCTTCAAGAGCCACAGGAAATTGTATTCCCCGTCCTAGGTACAGAAAATTACGGTGCTCTTTATATAATTGTGCAATTTTTTTTATTTCATCATTCTTATCAAGAATCTGCTTAACATGTTGAGGTGCATTTATCAATTCCTGTAAAAACTCCCTTCCCGCATCAGCGGTCATATACTTTCTTCGTGCTAAATAAAATGTGAGTAATATGAGTACGGTAATCTGCGAAGTGAACGCTTTGGTGGAAGCAACACCAATCTCAGGACCTGCATGGATATATACACCACCATCACTTTCTCGTGCAATGGTGCTTCCCACAACATTGGTTATGCCAAGCACTTTTACGCCACGGGCCTTTGCTTCACGCAGAGCAGCCAGTGTATCGGCCGTTTCCCCTGACTGGCTTATAACAATAACTAAATCGCCTTTATCAAGTATTGGACTTCTATATCTGAATTCTGAAGCATATTCAACTTCAACCGGTATTCGTGCATACTCTTCAATAAGATATTCACCTATTAGACCAGCATGCCAGGATGTACCACAGGCAATAAAGATAATTCTCCTTATAGCATTCAACTCATCTTCAGTTAAGCGTAAGCCATCCAAACGTGTTTTACCTTCATCAAGTAATATTCTTCCTCTAAAAGCATTCTGTATAGTTTCAGGTTGCTCAAATATTTCTTTCAGCATAAAGTGGGCAAAACCCTGCTTTTCAATATCAGCAATATCCCAGTCAATTTTATCAGTATGTTTCTCAACTGTTTGCTTTTTTAAATCAAAGGTTTTAACCCCATTCCTGGTAATTTCAATTATCTCGCCATCAGATACATAAATCACATTTCGGGTGTGTTCCACTATAGCGCTGGCATCAGATGCCACTATCATTTCACCATCACCCACTCCAATGATTAACGGGCTTCCATTACGTGCAGCAACCAGTTTATCCGGTTCTTTTTTTGAAATCACAACAATGCCATATGTACCCTCAACTTTGGTTAATGTCTTCTGAACTGCATCTACCAGTGGCATTGTTTGATGATAGTACTCAATTAGGTGTACCAGAACCTCGGTATCGGTTTCACTTTTAATAGTATGATTATGCTGTAAAAGAATTTTTTTAATGGCTGCATAATTTTCTATAATGCCATTGTGCACTAACGCTATCTCACCACTGCAATCAGTATGAGGATGAGCATTAGTATCATTTGGCTCACCATGAGTGGCCCATCGTGTGTGCCCAATCCCAGCAGAAAACCCCTTAAAATCGTCATAATTTAAAATGGCATTGAGCTCAGAAACTTTACCTTTTTGCTTTTGAACAATGAGCTTATTATTGAGTGCAGCAATACCTACAGAGTCATACCCCCGGTATTCAAGGCGGCGTAATCCATTAATAAGAACTTCTGCTACATTTTTATTGCCAATATAGCCCACAATGCCACACATAAAAATTTTTCTCCTTATGAAAGTAGAATATAATTTTAATGTCTTTTCTAAACCATAGAGGGTAAGAAAACTTATTTTTATTACAGTATTGTCATTTTGAATGTTTCCAACAAAATATGTGTGCGTGAAGAATTAATAATTAAATTCTTCTTCCACTTTTTCGGGAACATAATATGCTAAGTTTTCTCACCACTTCTTAGAGTGTAATGATATTGAATAATATAATCACCTAAAAAGTTTTAAACGATAGTATTTTCTTTAAAGAGCTATACGACGATATTGCACGAACATAGCTTTTTCATGGTTACATATCGCCACTTATGTTGCTCTTAATGACTTAATTATAAACTATTTTTTTATAAAAAGCAAAACATTTTTTATATTTGTTATTGATTAACAGCAATGGGGCTTTTTAGGCCCCATTGGTATTATACTTCAACTATTGCTTCAGCGGGACAGACATCAACACATGTACCACATTCTGTACAAGCATCCTGGTCTATAACATATCTATCTTTGCCTTCAGAAATTGCCTGTGACGGGCATTCGGCGGCACAGGTTCCACACATTGTACATTCTTCGGTGATTTTATAAGCCATGTATGTTTCCTCCTGAAAATATAGCATTAACTTTAAGTATAACAATTAAAATAAATTAGTAGCACAATTTTTATTAGAAACAAAATTTATAGAGATAATAATACCAATATTGTTAAGAATATAAATAAATTATCATAGATAGTACCTGTTAATTATGTCTTCCTATCATTTCAATGAAATTAAAAATATATGTTTCTTTTACAATTATATTTTATATATTTTTGAAAAAAAATGCTTATATATACCTTTTAGTCGGTTTTTAAATTGACTTTTTCATTGGCTTAATCTCTTTATTATTATAGTGATATGGTGTAATTAAATGAGTGATTATTCACTCATCATGCCATTGCCTGTATATCTAATTTTAATTTTTATAAAGGGGGTTCTATGAAATATATTTCGAAAATTAGTATTGTATTATTACTAGTTTTTACATGCTCTGCAGTTTTTGCAGGCCAATGGGTATACAAACCAATGAGTATTAATGCCCAGAAAGGTGATATCATATTATCAACCAGTCCGGGTTTTATTATGGACCTTCTGGCAATTTTAGGTTGTTACTGGAGCCACAGCGGGATGGCTGTTGACAATGGCTTCAACATTCGCCAT
>JARYLT010000036.1 GCA_029907515.1 Spirochaetota bacterium
CATCTTCACGTTTAAAAGGATATACGCCAGCAGTGTATGGAAATTCACCCGGCACATTTTCCTGCATACTCCATTCAATGATATCGCCCCAGTTTTTAAATTTGGGCATACACACTTTTGGAATTTTTGTGTGCGATAGTGACTGTGTAAAAGCCTTTACCTTAATTTCTCTACCGCGCACTTTGTATGTATAATATTCACCCTGATAATTGTTCTTTTTATCTTCCCATTGCTGCAAAATCTTTTTACTTTCCTCATCTAATGACGAATATGCTTCGTTATACTTTTGATGTAAATCTTTCAAAATTTTTGCATCACCACCATGCTGTTCATAATATTCAATACTGTTTTTTAAACTGAAACAATATTGTGCTTTTCGTGATTCTTCTTTTGTTCTGGTATTGTATTTTCGTATTGTTTCAGCAATTTCAGAAAGATATCGGCTACGTTCGGGTGGAACAATATACAGAATGTCTTTTTTTTGTTTATCTGCAGTATATACTGCAAATTGTGTTTTACTTTTTGCGTTTATTGTATGTATTAAATGATTGAATAATACATTGACGCCATCATCATTAAATTGACTTGCGATAGTTCCAAACACCGGCATTTCATCAGGTGAAATATCAAAGGCTTCTTTGTTACGCTGTACCTGTTTTTTTACATCACGCAATGCATCCAGTGCTCCCAGTTTATCAAATTTATTAATGACCACAATATCGGCATAATCAAGCATATCAATTTTTTCCAGTTGTGTTGCTGCACCATACTCGGGTGTCATAACATACATGGATATATCGCTGTATTCCAGCACATCGGTCTGTGCCTGTCCAATACCTGATGTTTCAAGTAGAATCAAATCATACCCTGCCAGTTTCATAATGTGTAGTGCATCGCTAATAGTGTTTGAAACAGAAGTTTTTGAGCCACGTGTTGCAAGTGAACGCATATACACGTTGGGGTGATAGATAGCATTCATTCTGATTCTATCGCCTAAAAGTGCACCACCTGTTTTTTGCCGGGTTGGATCAACAGAAAGTATGGCTATTGTTTTATCAGGATTGGACTGTTGAAATCGTAGAACCAGTTCATCAATAAGTGATGATTTCCCGCTGCCACCAGTTCCGGTAAACCCTACAACAAGCGTACCATCATCAGCAGTTAATTGTTGCACGGTAGCAATATCATCTTTTACAAGCTCCTTAAAATTTTCACAGGCAGAGATTGCGGTTGCTATCGCCCGAATATTCTTTTTTTTAATTCCTTCTATATCAAAATTATTAATATTACCAACAGGATAATCACTTCTGGAAAGCAGGTCATTAATCATTCCCTGGAGTCCCATTGCCCTGCCATCATCAGGCGAATAGATTTTACAAATACCGTATGCTTCAAGCTCTTTAATTTCATGAGGCAAAATTGTGCCCCCACCACCTGCAAAGATTTTAATTGAGTTTGCATTGTGTTCTTTGAGTAAATCATACATATACAGTAAAAACTCAACGTGACCACCCTGGTATGAGGTAACCGCAATTGCCTGAACATCCTCTTCCAGTGCGCTTTTTACAATTTCCCACACTGATCGGTTATGACCAAGGTGAATGACTTCGGCACCTGTTCCAATCATGATGCGCCTGAAAATATTAATGGAAGCATCATGCCCATCAAACAGTGATGCTGCGGTTACAATCCGCACATGATTTTTGAGCTTATATTTTTGCACAACTTCAGGATGTGTCATACAACGGCAACCCCCATATCACTTTTTGTGCATTATTATAATATATATTACAATATTACAATAATAATTTCAATATGGAAAGGATTTTGTGAAAATATTTAAAATTAAAGCCAGTGAAGGTTCTTTTCCAGAGTATGATTATGAAAACAGGATACTGGAAACACTCAGACAATTGGGGATTAAAGTTGAAGAATGACATTATGTATGAACTTTAAATTTATTGCTGATCATGTAATACAAAACCTTGATTCTTCAGTTTATCTGTAACAAAATATTTAACTTTTTCTGCAATAGCAATTGAATCCCTTGCTTCTTCTATAGAAGGAAGATAAAAATCATCGGGATACCGTATTTCTACAGCATATATAGTTAATCCATCAGCTTTAATTGTATATAGGTAATTAAAATTATTATCAATTTTTATGCAATTTTCAATTAGCTGAGTAATATCATGAGTTTTTGTTATACCTATGCCATTATAAATTAAGTATGCTTTAAGATATTTTTCAACACACTGTTGAGCATGAAAACAAATACTATCAGTTACAGGGTTTTCTGAGTTTATTAAATCACGTGAAGCTTTTAAATCATTTTCCGCTTTAATAATCCAATTTCGAATATCAGCATTTTTCATAAGGGAATACCTTCCCTTATAGCATAATAGGTTAAGTATGCTATATTATTTTCTCTGGTTTTTTTTATATTATATGATTGTATAATCAAATCTGAAGAAATATCTAATTTTACTAATCGCCTTCGTATTAACATTGTGATTTCTTTTTTATGTGGAAAGTCAATTTCATCATCAACTATTATAAGAAAATCCCAGTCACTATCAGGTTTTTCTCTATCTTTTGCACGGCTTCCAAATAAGTAAACTTCAAGTACGGTATAACCAAATTTTTGCAATTCTTCAACTATTATAGATTTAGCTGCTTTTAAAATTTCTTCTTTCGTCATCATTATTACCATGTTACAAATTTTTGTATTACACTACATAGCTCTTATCAATTTAATATATAATAACTTAACACTTGTCAACCAATTTTATTTAGAGCCCTTTGAGTATCCATTATAAACAAAAAATCCGGCAATTGCCGGATTTTTTACTGGCTTCACGTATGTAGTTTAGCATTACTCGTCCTGTAAAGATCCACCTCTGCCAGATGGTTTTCCAACAAAACGGCGTTGTTTTGTATGCGTTTCAAATCTTCTGATCTTTTTCAAACGGCGTCTTTCGGCTTCTTCCTTTTTGCGCTTCTTTTCTTCGCTTGGCTTTTCATAGTATCGACGCCTTTTTAGCTCCTTAAAGATACCTTCAAAAGCCATGCGTTTTTTCAGATTTTTAAACGCACGCTCCAAATCACCGTCTGTTACCTCAACTTCTAAAGGTACTGGCATTTTGTAATCACATCCCTTCTAATTATTATTAATGATTTTTTAAGACTTTAACAATATTAATATAGCAATATAATTGTCAAGATAAAAAATATTTCTTTACAATATCACGTTATCAGTATTAACCTTAAGGTAAGGTTCCTAACGTTACGTATATCCATTTTTAATATATGACAAAATATTATATTTCCTTAATTTTGTTGTTAGCAATAGTATTATTTAGTGCCTGCAGCAAACAGGTACAAAAATCACCACCTCCAGAACAGTCACAAATCCCTGATATACAGTCCACAAATATTATACTGGAATGCCTGCAGAAATCAAATAATGGCTACCCCTTTGTTGAACTATCCCTGATTATAGAAAATACTGGCCGTTATTTTGTAGCAACTGTATATGGTCAGATTTACCAGATATACAGTAAGCCACCTGTATTTGCCCCACCTTATGCAACATGTGGTGTTTCTATAAAAAATAATAATACAATTCATTATTTTTTTGTATATGCTAATGCAACAACAGATATAATTGCAGTACAATCACTGGTTGAAAAAGTCTCAGATAATTATAGTAACACTATGGATTATCAAACAATTATAAAGATTCCAGTACAATTACATAATCTTATTCAATCAACTATTACTGTAAAATAATATTGCATGTGCTCGTATGCCACCAACGCAAAAAATGATTGCACTTATAGTGTTTTGTGGTACTATGCAGTTTAATTTCATGATGGATGTCATTCTATGGTTATAGGTCTTGATATAGGCGGCACAAATATTAAAGGCGTTATTGTCGATAGCACCGGCGTTATACGTGCACAAACGTCGGTTCCCACAGGAAAAGCTATATTGGAAACTGAACAACATATTGTACAGTGCATTAACATTTTACAGGAACTATCGCACATAACTAAAAATGGAGTTGAGGCGATAGGCATTGGCTCAGCAGGCGCTATTGATAAACACAAAGGTACTGTAATCACAAGTCCCAATATTCCATGGTGGAAAAACTATCCTGTTGTGCAACAAATACAGAAATTATCAGGATGTAAAACTTTTCTTGAAAACGATGCAAACTGCGCTGTGTTTGGCGAACTGTGGCTTGGCAATGGCAAACATTTTAAAAACTGGATAATGCTTACGCTGGGCACGGGCATTGGAGGTGGTGCGGTTATTGACGGCGTGCCCTACACTGGCCGGGCCGGAAGTTCAATGGAATTTGGCCATACAACAATTGATTATAATGGGCTGCTGTGTAAATGCGGAAGAAAAGGCTGCCTTGAATGCTATGGTTCAGCAACTGCGGTTGTCAATTTTACAAAAAGTCATATAAGCATGTATCCTGATTCAACAATAATAAAACGCATAAAACAGGAGTCATTAACAGCACAATTGGTGTTTGAAGAAGCACAAAAAGGGGATGCTCTGGCATTGTATATTTTTAATTTAATTGGACAATACCTTGGAATTGGTATTGCAAATTTAGTGAATATATTCAATCCTGAGGCCATGATACTTGGTGGGGGATTATCAGGCGCACATGAATATTTTATGCCACGCATCATTCAAGGTGTACAAACGCTGGCCTTAGCAGGCATGAAGGAAGATATTTATTATTGTCTAACGTCATACGGTAATTACACAGCAGCAATAGGCGCGGCAAAATATGCGCTGGATAATCTTTTAGAATAATACATATTTTAGAGGTGAACATTATGTTTTTTACCAACCAGTTACTTTTCAGTGAACAAACGTTAAACCAGATACATCTATATGCTGGGAAATGGCTTGATTTTATTATGGTGGCATTTACTCAATTAGGCAATGAGATGTTTTATATTCTTGTTATACCATTTTTATTCTGGTGTGTCAATAAACGCATTGCAACCATTGTAGGTATTGCATTTTTGCTATCTGCCGCAATTAACGATATTGCAAAATTTTTATTTATCAATCCAAGGCCGGATGCTGCAAACCTTGCTCCACAAATAGCAGAATTAAACCGTATGTATTGTCCCGTTAATAGCCCCGGATTCCCCAGTGGCCATGCTCAAAGTGCAGTAGTGTTCTGGGGAACATTGGCCTATGTTGTTAAGCATCGATTATTTACCATATTTTCATTATTTTTGATTATTGCAATTTCATATTCACGACTGTATTTAGGTGTACATTTTTTAGGCGATGTTGCTGGTGGTATAATCTTAGGCACTGTTATTTTTCTTTGTGTCATTGCCCTGATACCACACTATGACAGGTTATGGAATACAGGGATAATTCATGCAGTTGTCTTTTTTGTCATACTACCTTGTGTTATTGCAATTGTTTTAACGGGAAATGAAATTGCCAAATCATTGGGTGTATTATCAGGTTTTGCAATTGGCTTTATACTCAACAAAGATAAATCTGAAGAGATTACTTTTTCAATTGTACCTGCACTTGCTAAATTTGTCATTGGGATTACCATTATTCTTGGTATCAAAGAAGGTCTTAAATTAGTGTTTCCATCATCAAATGTATTTGACTTTATCCGGTACTGGTTTATGGGGTTATGGGTATCGTATGGCGCACCTGTACTATTTATGAAAATTTCGTACCTTTCTAAAAAATCGGAATAATGCGCTGATTAATTGTATCTCACAGCATCAACCGTAAAGTTAACATATAGTTAATTTACATAAAAATTCATAGTAATATTGTTGACTTTTTTCAAGCGTTTCTTTTGTAATACAAATCTAAAAATTATTTACCGTTAACTATCGCCAAAATAATAATTTTTTTTGGGCGATAGTTCATAGTAAATAAAGATTTGTCATTAGTCAGGTGATGTATATGAAAAAGCAGCTTCAGGACCTCTATGAACAAACAATATCCGCAATTGACAAAGCCACAACGATAGATGAACTGGAACAGTTGCGAGTCAAAGTCCTGGGACGCAAAGGCGATTTGACTCAGATTTTGCGCTCCCTTGGCACATTGCCACAGGAAGAACGTGTTGAGATTGGCAAACTATCCAACGAACTGAAAGAAAAAATTGAATCTGCTCTGGAAAATCGAAAAACCGTTTTAACCGAACAACAAATAAACAAGCTTATCATGGAAGACTGGCTGGATGTTACGCTTACCATGCCCGGTACATTAAAACATTATGACAGAGGTCATCTGCATCCTATTTCCCAGATACAGTATGAAATTGAAGACATATTTACCTCTATGGGTTTTGAAATTCTTGATGGACCTGAAGTAGAAACTGATTACTATAACTTTGAAGCACTCAACATTCCGCCATATCACCCTGCCCGCGATATGCAGGATACATTCTGGACTGAGGATGGCAATTTGCTCAGAACACATACATCAGCAATTCAGATTCGAGGTATGGAACGGCTTAAACCGCCATTTAGAGTCATTGGTCCTGGCAGGGTTTTCCGCTATGAAAGTATTGACGCCTCACATGAAAATACATTTTACCAGGTTGAAGGAATGATGGTGGATAAGGATATCTCTGTAGCGCACCTTATCTATTTTATGAAAACATTACTTAAAGAAATCTTCCAGAAAGAAACCACCATACGCCTGCGCCCAGGATATTTCCCCTTTGTTGAACCTGGATTTGAGCTTGATATTCACTGCCTTATATGTGGTGGCAAAGGTTGCAGTGTGTGTAAATATTCCGGATGGGTTGAACTGTTGCCATGTGGGCTGGTTCATCCAAATGTACTCAGGTATGGCAATATTGACCCTGACAAGTGGTCAGGATTTGCATTTGGTCTGGGTTTAAACAGGCTTGTCATGATGCGCTATGGCATTAATGATATTCGCCATTTCTTAAGCGGCGATATTCGTTTCCTCTATCAATTTTAAGTCTTGTGTGGAGTTATCATTATGTGGATTTCATTAAATATTATTCAGGATATGGTTGATATTAAAGACATTCCAGTGGCTGATATAGCCAACCGGCTTACCATGTCAACCGCTGAGATTGATTCTATTGAATATTCCCATGAACTTCTTAAAAGTATTTATACTGCAAAGATTCTTGAAGTTACCAAACATCCCAATGCTGATAAACTTACTGTATGTAAAGTGGATACTGGCAAGGGTGTGTTACAGGTAGTATGTGGTGCACCAAATCACAAAGCTGGTGATATCGTAGCCCTTGCACCGGTGGGCACCAAATTTACTGAAACATTTACCGTTACAAAAGCAAAACTCAGAGGTGTTGAATCCGAAGGAATGCTGTGTTCGGAACGTGAACTGGGAATATCCGATGATCACTCGGGTATTATGGTATTTCCACAAAATACTCCCATTGGCGTTACCTTAGCACAACTGTACCCTAACCTTATAGATGTTCGTTTAGATATAGACAATAAATCAATTACCCACAGGCCAGATTTATGGAGCCATACAGGTTTTGCCCGTGAGATTGCTGCGTTATTTAATAAGCCATTTAAATATCCGGTAAACTATGATCTGGCAAAGGATTTTAAATCCAAAGAAACACTAAAAGTTACTATTAAAAATCCTGAAGGTGCACCCCGTTATTGCGGATTGATGGTAAATAACATAACCATAAAGGAATCACCTGACTGGCTTAAAGCACGGGTTGAAGCAATTGGTATGCGCCCCATTAACAACATTGTAGATATCACCAATTATGTTATGGCCGAATTGGGCGAACCAATGCACGCCTTTGACCGTTCAAAGCTGCGTGGCAATGAAATCATCGTGCGATTTGCTGAAGATGGTGAACATTTAACTACACTGGATGGACAGGAGCATGTATTAACTTCTGAGGATGTTGTAATAGCCGATAGTGGCGGTGCTATCGCCCTGGCTGGTGTTATGGGTGGTGGCAACAGTGAAATAGAAGACAACACAACTTCAATTGTACTTGAAGCTGCAAATTTTAATCCTGTTTATATACGCCGTACTGCCAACAGATACAATCTTCGTACTGAAGCGGCTATACGTTTTGAAAAATCACTGGATCCAGAACTATGCCCTGCTGCAATTATACGATGCTATGAACTGATAAAGATGCTTTGTCCTGAAGCTGAAGCAGTAACACCAATTATTGATGCCTATCCTGTACCTGCAAAACCGGTCAGTATTTCAACCACAACCGATTTTATCCGAAGAAAATTAGGCCATTCAATTGATGACAACACTATAGTATCAATTCTTACATCATTAGATTTTAAGGTAACTAAAAATAATAATAATTTAATTATCGATGTCCCAAGTTATCGTGCAACTAAAGATATTTCTATCCCTGATGATATTGTTGAAGAAATTGGCAGGATATACGGATATGATAATATTCCTGAACAACCACCATTTGTGCCCTGTGCGCCACCTTCACGCAACATTAAACGTACGTTTGAAAGAGAAATTAAGTCAATTCTGGTTAATGATTTCCATATGACTGAAGTTAGCAATTATTCATTCGTTGGCGAAGCATTACTCAATAAACTACAATTAAACGAAAACAAAGAATTGCAATTGAAAAATCCGTTATCAAAAGAACAGGACCGTTTACGAAGAAGCCTTATTCCTAATGTAATTGTAAATATAACAACAAACCAGCGCTTCTTTGATGATTTCAGAATATTTGAATTGGGCAGGATTTACCTTAAAGAAGATAGACTATCAAAAGATTTAGCTAAGGAAAATACCAGGGTTACTGGTGTTATATATTCAAAAAAACCTGCATATCCTGTTTTTTATGATGCCAAAGCCTGTTGCATAGGGATTTTTGATAAAACATTTCGGAACAACTATATCTTAAAGCCAGAAAATGATAATTTGCCACCTTATGCACATCCAGCACGTTCACTGGAACTTTTAATACATAACAAGCCTGTTGCACTGGTATGTGAACTTCATCCTAAAATTGCCAATGAATTTGAAATTAAAGGACAGGTTGCACTTTTTGACATTGATGTTGATCTGCTGTTATCTTTGCCACAGCAGGATATAGTGTTTAACGAACTACCAAAATTTCCTGATGTTCCTTTTGATATTTCTGTACTTACTGATGAAAAAGAATATGCCGCTACTCTGGTGGATATGCTATATAAAGCTGACAAAGAACATATTGCTGATATTGAAGTTATCTCCGTATATAATCAACCACCAATACCACAGGGCAAAAAATCAGTTTCGTTAAGAATAACATTCAGGGCCAAAGACCATACGTTATCACCTGAAGAAATTGACAATCTTCAGAAGAAGGTAATTGCATTTGTGGAAAAACATGGATATAAGTTGAGATAATGTATTAAAATACACACTGCCCCACTACGGATGGGTCAGTCATAATAATATAGCTTTTCATAATTTAGGCTTGTATGGATGTGGTATAAAAATCTTATACACATACGATAAGCCATTCTGCACCACATCTTCTATTTCACATTTTAAAACTATATCATTCCCATTATTATCGTAAACAATCACGTCAATATAATCATGAATGTTTAATGTTTTGCTTGATTTTACAGGGTAAAATTTCCCTATTCGCATAATTATTATTCATTTATAAATTCTCTTTCCCATGGGTAATGGGCTCTGTTCTGTTTCAATGCTGTTTCTTCTTTTTTAAACATTGTAAATTCATCCCACAAATCCTGTGTAAAATATTTTGGCTTAATAAATAACTCAACCTCTCCTTTTTGTAATTCATAGTTGCTATCAACATGCTGAAATAAATGGTTCCAGGATACAACTTTAAACCGTAATGGCAAAATTATATTTTGAGTTATTTCATTGGTTTTGTGCTTAACGGAAAAGTAATTAGGATTATAATTTTCAGGGCTTTCATAGATAACTTTTGTAATCTTATTTTTCTTATCAATAACAAGACCTATAACTTCAATATCATGTTTACCAAACATAATTTTTTGCAGTTTTAATCCACCGGTATAAATGTTTCGGCTTAGCCATGGCACAAACCCCTTGGTATTATTGACTTCACGTTCCCAGAAATAATGGTACGCAATATAGGTATTTCCTTTATCATCCACACTGGCCCGGTAATATACAGCGTATGGAAACCCATATTCAGAATTTGAAATAATATATGGACAATATTTATCTGCTAATATATCATTTTTAATTGGTGTAAAACCAGGTATATCTGTTTCATTTACACGTACGGTTTTATTTGCAACATATGTTACAAATCCAATAAGTATTACGAGCAAAATAACAATAACTGATATTATAATTTTTTTCATGATAAACTCCTTCTATCTTACAAAAAATATTACCTGGCATTACGTAAAGCCGTCAGCGTGTCTTTCAATTGTTTTAACTCTTCACCATATTTTGCCCAGTTACCCTGTCGCTGATATTCTTCAGCCTGGATAAAATGCATATATGCCTTATTGATGAGATCTTTCAACCCATATTCTGATGAATAATCAAAACTTATTCCACCACCTTCGGTAAATAGTCGTGAAAGTGCCATTGAAAGATTTTCTTCCATGACAATTTTATCTCGATATGAAACAATAACTCTTTTTAACTCCGGCATTTCGCTTGTTTCAGCTTTAAGATATAATGGTTCAATAAAAAGGATTGAATCTTTAACAGGCAGTACCAGCATATTGCCACGAATTACCCGTGAACCACGTTGACTCCACAATGTTAGCTGTTTAGAAATTTCTGCATCCTGATTTATACGTGCCTCAATCTGCATAGGCCCAAAGTTAAGTTTATCCTTTGGGAGTGTGTACAGTAGTAGTTGGCCATAATAAGGCATATCACAACGGGCAACCATAAATCCTATCATATTGTCTTTCTTGGCGGGTGTAAAAGGCAATATTAAAAGAAATTCTGTTGCTTTTTCTCCTGGTAATGCAGTTACCAGATAGTAACTATGCATATATTCTTTTTCATTTTCATATATTTGCAATGGAATTTCCCACAGATCCTCATTATTATAAAAAACATTTATATTTGTCATGTGATATCGCAACAGTTGCTGTGCTTGAAGATTGAATAAACCTTCAGGATAACGCAGGTGTACCTGCAATTCTGAAGGCATTTTATCAATGGGAAGAAATAAATTTTTAAAAATTTTGGAATATGCATTAATCACAGGATCATCTGGATCAGAGATATAATATGTGATGCTACCATTATATGCATCAATGACAATTTTTACTGAATTACGGATATAATTTATTGATTCACCATATTCCAGTTGCAGTGGTGTTGAATACGGAAATGCATTTGAAGATGTGTATCCATCAATAATCCAGTATATTTTACCTCCTGCAACTACAACGTAAGGATCAGAATCATAATACAAAAATGGGGTGATGGCTTTTATCATTTCTGCTATATTTCTACGGAAATGGATTCTACTTGTACTGGTTATAACGTTTGAAATGAAAATATTAAAGTCACCGAAGGCTATGGCATACATAGCCCGTTTAATAACCGAATCAAGCACATCACCGCCTGTTCCATTATATATTGTATATTTATTTTCATCACCATACGGATAGTCAAATTCACCAGGATTTACTTTTGTATTAGTAATAATATACGAATTATTATGTTCACCATAATATATTTGTGGCAATTCGACGGGTATCTGGATCTTATATTTTGGTGGGATATCATACAGTACGAGTTCAGGAAGGCCTTCAGGTGTAATTCTGTCTACTCTGCTTGCAACAACACCATAACCGTGAGTAAAAATCAAATGATTGTTTAACCATGAATTTTTTGAAACAGTTAATTTACTGTTATCCAATTCCCTTGCGGAAATATTAAGTGCAACTTTCTGATTGTTTACAGTATACAGTACTATATCAACATCAATAAAATCATAATAAGGTTTTAATCCCTGTAATTGCTTATATGTTTGTTTTAATGGGCGCCAGTCCCAGAGACGAATGTTATTGACCACGTCCTTGTTTTTTTCTAAATCCCGTAATGTCAACGTTGGTGCATTTTCAAATGGCATCTCTTTGATTGCATTGAGCCCAAAAGCTAACCGTGTGAATTCAATATTATATTTAATATATGGTGATTCTTTTTCTAATTCATTTGGATCAACAATAAAACGTTGCTGCAACCCAGGAAAGATGGTTCCAAATATAAAATAAACTGGCAGTAAGGTTATTAAAGTAATAACTGGCAATTTAAAGCTACGGGTAATTATATTGACAAATAGCAAAATAGCAGCAATTACTGATATAACTATGCAAATGTCATAGGCAAGCAACTTTGCATGAACATCGGTATAACCTGCTCCAAAAAACTTTGCCCTGTTATTAAACAATAAATCATATGATAGCAATCGATAGCCGGCTGCTATCAGTAATACTATTATCCCCATAAGCGTAGAAAGATGTGCCCGGGCAAAACGGGAAAACTCCAGTTTTCCATCCTGTGAAAAAATACCATTATTCAATATATGAAAGAAAAACGAGAATATAGTTATAATTGATAGTGAAACAAGTAACCACCGGAACATGAATTTATAGAACGGAAAAGTAAATACATAAAATCCAATGTCTTTATTAAATAGCGGATCGTTTGGGAAGCCACTAAAAGAAACTGCATTTTTATACATTAAATATTCTTTCCAGTAAGCCGAAGCCCATAAACCCATGAAAAAACCTAAAACTATGACACCCGCAGCTAACAACACAAACAACAGGTTGCGGGTAGTACCAAATCCTGGAATACGTATTCTATCCAGTATGTTTTTTGTAAATATTCTTCCTTTGCCACCCAGAATCCTTATTAGAACAAAATTAAGTATGAATAATCCTACGAATAAACCCCAGAATAATGTCTGCACATTAAACTTTGAAAAGAAGAGAATCCAGAATATATCCAGATGATTATATATTGAAAACCAGCGATAATCAATATAAAAATTACCCACTGAATATACCAGTATATAGATAACCATAAAAACAATCAGTGCTATTAAGAACTTTTTATTCATGGATTACCCCATTATTGTTTTATCATTAATTCCTTTTCATCTGAGCAGCGCGTTCTTTTAATATTGCATTGAGTTTAGCTTCATCTTCCGGGAATGTCCATATCATTACCAGTAATAATAATCCACACACAAGCCAGAAAAGATTTGCAACATTAAATGCCATAATCCTTCCAAACCAAACAATCAGTGCACTGATGATAACCGGTCCAAATCCTTTACCAAGATCATCAGTGAGATTGTAAAGTGAGAATATTGAACCACGCGTTTCAGGAGTATTAACATTGAGTAATATTGCTCTTACATTAGGCCCGGTAATAGTTACTGTGAATCCAGTTACAAATCCAAAAATAAGTGGCCAGGTTGGATCAGGTTCGGGAACTATTATTTGTGGATTATAATTAAGCAACAATGCCATTGGTATTATCCCAACAAGTGTTGAAACCCCACAGAGCATTGGCAAATATTTTGGTTTAATATTATACAGTTTGTTCCCAATAAGTCCACCAAAAAATGCACCAATTATTGCAGCAGCACCAACCGTCATAACAATGAGTGTAGCCATCTGTACAGAATATCCTTTATCCTGTGAATAAAAATCATTTAAAAATATAAAGAATACACCCCATGGAACAGTGCCCGGTATCCCCTGTAAAAAGACAAGGATATTGGTTTTAATCTTAAATAAATTTTTATATTCTTTCCGGTTGATACGGCCAGTATATGCAATACCTTCTTCAATCAATTCCTTAAGACTTTCTTCTGTTTTCCCACGTTGTGGTTCTTTTACAAACAGCAAGAAAATAATTGCCAGTAAAAAATTGGGTATTGCAACCAGTATAAATGGTAACCGCCATCCATAGACAGGTCCAATGAACCCTGCCATGAGCTGCCCCACTGCAATTCCTAAACCCTGTGCAAGCCCAATCCATGCTGCAGCAGCCGCCCTGTTTTTATGTGAAAAATAATCCCCAATCAGTGAAAATGTTAATGGAAGTGCTCCGCCAATTCCAATTCCTGTTAATGCTCTGAGCCAGAATAACTGATCATAATTCTGTGCAAAACCAGTAAGCAGACACGGAATTTCACCAACAAGAATAACAAATAAAAATAGATTCCGCCGTGATATTTTATCAGTAAGATAACCAATGGCAAGAGTCACAAGCCCGCCCAGCACCCAGAATACAAACGATATTCGCCCGCCTAACATAACATCTCGCTGAACATCATTAAAACCAAAATCATGGGCAATCTGTGTCAGATTGGGTGCCATCAGATTCTGATCAGCAAATAAAAATAAATTCATCAATGCAATCAGGAGTATTGCAAATATTTCATGTTTAGCAAATTTTTGTTCAGCCATACTTATTCCCCCACGATGTATATACTTTTGAAATACGAAAGTGCATTGTAAATACCATTAATCCATAATAAATTCAAGGATTTTTTGTTAAATTATGTATCAACAACCTTTCTGCATTCAGGAGAAGGCACCAGCAAAATACCATTTTCAGCATCTCCAAATGAATAACAGCTTTTATGCATGCAATAATATACTGTATATGCACATACTAACGCATCAAGAAAATCTTCATACTTTTTTAATTGTTTCCCTTTAGCCTGTGCGATAGTTCCCGTAAATAAATCACCACACCTAATTACAGTTGCTAAATAATTATATAATTTTTCATTATTCTCTCTGCGCATGGTAACACCGTATTTAGATTTATACTGTAAAAGTTTCATGTTGTTAAAACATGTCATAATTGTTGCATGAGGATATACTTCAAAAATATTGTTGTTATTGAAACTGAAACCAAGAGCATGCAATTCTTTGTATAACACTTCAGGAAAAAAGTATGGATACCGTTTTTTATTCACTGCATGCAGTCCAAGCCCAAATCGCGAAAATACTCTTAAAAATTCAATTTCATGCCTGCGATGTCCTGTTGTGTTTTGTATAATCAAAGGTGCATCAATACCTATAACAGCGTCATTAAAAGGAACTATCGCCGAAATTATTTTTTTAATATCATTTGTATAACAAGTATCAATAACCTGCAATGCATCATCACAGATTACTACTGCTGTATAATTTTTACCACTCCATGAGGGGTCTATGCCAATATAATACATACTATAATCCTGATAAAAAGATAAGACGCACTATGCGTGCGCCTTATCAAACGTTTTTATAAATGCTTTATATTTTATCCAGCCTGCTCTTTCTGCATCTTTTCAAGTTCCATCTTCCTGAGTTCTTTACGCAATATCTTCCCAACATTACTCTTTGGCAAACTGTCGATAAATTCTACCATCTTTGGAACTTTGTATGCTGCTAATTTTGTTTTGCAATAGTCTATAACTTCCTGCTCAGTCATGGTTTCGCCAGGCTTCAATACTACAAACGCTTTAACGGTTTCACCACGATATTTATCAGGCACTCCTATTGCACATGCTTCCATAATTTTTGGATGTTCAAAGAGCACTTCATCTATATCACGTGGATAGATGTTATACCCACCTGCAATAATCATATCCTTCTTCCGATCAACAATATAGAAATAGCCATTTTCATCCATTTTACCAATATCACCTGTATATAACCATCCATCGCGAAGTGTCTTTGCTGTTTCATCAGGCATCTTGTAATAACCACTCATAACCTGAGGTCCCCTGATACATACTTCACCTTCCTGTCCCAATGGCATTTCTTTTGTACCTTCTTCCAGATCAACAATCTTTAGCTCTGTATCAGGAACTGGCAATCCAATTGAACCCTGTATTGTTTTTCCACCATACGGATTTATTGTTGCAACAGGCGAAGTTTCAGACAATCCATAACCCTCGCAAATTTGTGCACCCGTTTTTGCTTCAAACTCTTTAATAACATCAACAGGCAATGGCGCTGCACCTGAAAAACATCCCTTAATACTTGATATATCTGTGTCTTTGATTTTTGGATGATTCAATAATCCAACATACATCGTGGGAACAGCAGGGAAGAAATTCACTTTATGTTTTACTATAGCTTCAAGGATAGCACCAGGTTCTGGTCGTGGTATCAACACCTGTGTCCAACCCTGCCAGAGGCAAAGGTTCATTACCGTGGTCAATCCAAATGAATGGAAATACGGTAATATTCCCAGGCTTGTTAACTCACCGCGCTTAAATCCCGGAAACCATGCACTTATTTGTTGTAAATTGCATGATAAATTTTTATGTGTAAGCATTACACCTTTACTTACACCAGTTGTTCCACCTGTATACTGTAAATTGGCCAGATCATTGAATTTTGCCATTGTACCCGGATCTTTATCAGGGTATTTCTTTAATAAATCGGTCCATTCATATACATCCTGAGTTGGTGGGATGTCTTTGTGTTTATCTTTTGCCACGATTGGCAAAAGTTGTTTTTTGGGAAATCCTAAATGGTCACGGATATGAGCAATGATAATTTTTTTAACCGATGTTTTTGGGCGTAATGCAATCATGCGTGGACCTAACAAATCCAGTGTTATCAAAACAGTTGATTCTGAATTATTTAGCTGATATTCCAGTTCATGATCAGTATATAAAGGATTATTCATTACCACAACAGCACCAATTTTCCATGCAGCATACGATCCAATGACTATCTGTGGCATATTTGGCATTAACATTGCAACCTTATCCCCCGGCTTTACCCCCATATCAAGTAATGCATTTGCAATTTTGTTAACCATTGACTGCATCTTCTTAAAACTGATCTTAGCATCAAGAAAGATCAGCGCATCCTTATTGGGATATTCTTTTGCTGACCTTTCAAATCCGTGCACAACGGTTATCTCATCATATTTGATTGAATGAGGTACACCTGGTGCATAGGATTTTAACCAGACTTTTTCCATTGCAAACCTCCTGCGATTTTTTTAATTTAAAAAAACAGAAACGATAGATCATTGAAGTGAATTTGTATTTAATGACTTTATTCAAACAATATATGATAACAATGTCAACTATTTATTTATATATAACATATTTATGATTTTATTGAATAATGATAACATTATACACTTTTATATTTATAATTATTTTTATATTCATTATATTTTTTAATATAGTATATATATATAAATACATATTTCAATAACGAATGTATTCCTACTCAAAAAAATATGATTTTATTATTTACAGTATAGTTAATATTTGTATTTTTTACTATGCTTAAAGTACTATCTATTTAAAAAGAATTTATAATTAGAACATATAATTATATACTTTTCGCCATGTTCATTGATATGTTCTTCAAAAGCAAAATATAATTTTAAAGAATATTTTTTGTTTTAAAAATATTTCTTTTATTTAAAAAATATTCATTGCAAATTAAATTATGTATACATCATTATCAATATTTGTATTCAGAGGTTTATTATGAAAAACAAAAAAGTTTTTTCACGAACTATTGATATTACCTGTTATGAAGATGAACAGGATTCTGTTATCATAGAAGGGGAAATCAAGGATACTCGTTTATGCCATTATTATCTCGTTACTGGTGAAAGAAAAGAACCAGGCATTCTCCATAATATGAAGATTACTATGAAGGTTAGTGGAAATTCATTGACTATAAGTGATATTCATGTTGAAATGATACATTACCCACGTGAAGACTGTATTGAAGCAAATAAAAATATACACAAACTGAATGGTCTATCCATCACCAAAGGATTTACAAAAGCTGTGAAGGATATTATTGGTGGAACCAGGGGGTGCACACACGTTGCAAATTGTATCTTAGCTATGGCACCAGCTGCTGTTCAGGGTTTCTGGGCACATAAAGCACAAAAACCTGTTACAAAAGAATTTGCCAATCAGGGATCAATGAGCCATTATTTAATTGATACCTGTTATGTATGGCGCAAAGATGGTCCAATGATAAAAAAATTGTCAGAAAGTATCAATAAAATACAGAGCTAACAAATGTATTAAGTATAAATTATATTTTCGAAGGAACATGTAATGTTTGGATATCATGGCAAAATAGTAGAAGTTAACTTAACCACTGGAAGTATTAACATTAATAATTTTGATGAAGATTTTGCAAGGCTTTATTTAGGTGGAAATGGTTTTGCTGCAAAAATACTATATGATACAGTAAAGCCACACACAGAACCTTTATCTGAAGATAATGTTGTAGTCTTTGCAACCGGACCCTTTACCGGTGGACATGTATGGGGTGGTAGCCGCGGTCATTGTGCCAGCATATCCCCTCTTACTAACATATTGTGTGATTCAAACTTTGGTGGAAACTTTGCAGCAATGTTCAAACGAACTGCCTTTGATGCAATAGTTATTAAGGGCAAAGCTTCTTCACCGGTATATATACATATTGATAATGAGATAGTTACTATAAAAGACGCCACTTCACTATGGGGCAAAACAGTTTCTGAAACACACTCACTATTATCAAAACAAAACGAGAAAAGAATTGAATCAGCATTAATTGGCCCTGCAGGTGAAAATCTTGTACGGTATGCCTCTGTGATATGCAGTGGAACACGTGTGAGTGCTGCTGGCCGTGGGGGCATCGGTGCAGTATTGGGATCAAAGTTATGCAAAGGCATAGTAGTTTCTGGTGATAAAAAAATTGAAATTTTTGATGAAGATAAACTTAAAAATTGCCTTAATCAACTTTATCCGGGCATGAAAGAACGTGCCAAACATTTAACAGAATTTGGCACACCGGTACTGGTACAGATGATCAATAGCAGAGGAAAATTATGTACCCGAAATAACCAGAAAGAACAATTTGATAAGGCTTATGTGATAAGTGGTGAATACATCAAAGAACATCATAAGAAAAAAAATATTGCCTGCCACGGCTGTCCAGTTGCTTGTGGCAAACTTGTTGATGTGCCCTATGGCACCTATACTGGTACCAACGTAAAGATGCCCGAATATGAAACAATCTATGCAATTGGATCCATGTTAGAAAATAGCGATGTTGTTTCAATTTACAATGCAAATACTGTCTGTGATGAAATGGGCATGGATACTATAAGTTTTGGTGTTACTCTTGCATTTCTAACTGAGTGTGTTGAAAAAGGGCTGATAAAAAACTCAGACTTAGAAATACCACTGCATTTTGGGAAATGGAATCATTTAGCAGAGATTGCTGAATATGCTGCATATCAAAAAGGTCTTCTGGGTAAATTACTGGCAATGGGTTCCAGACGATTATCTGAATACATTGGTGGCGAATCATATAAATATCTTTATGAAGTAAAAGGATTGGAGATAGCTGGCCACTCTGCTCGTGGTCTACGACAGATGAGTCTGGGATACGCAACAGCAACACGAGGTGGAAGCCATCATGATACACGACCAACCTATTATCCTAATGACCCAGAAGTAGATCCAGGATTTACTCATCAACCTGAATATTCCTTTAACTCACAGAACAATACCGCCATTGGCGATTCTCTGGTAATATGCAGATTTATCCATGAACGCAGTTTTGGCACACAGATTAACGAAACATTAGCCGAGGCATTATCATACGTTACTGGATGGGATATAACAAAGCAGGAATTAGTAGAAATTGGTGAACGAATTTACACATTAGAACGCCTTATCAACGTATCTCGTGGGATTGATAGACAAAGTGATGTGTTGCCATATCGTGTAATGAACGAACCCATCCCTGATGGGCCATCAAAAGGCTGGATGTGTACTAACGAAGATCTGCAAAAAATGCTTGATGAGTATTATAGATTGCGTGGATGGGATAAAAATGGTATACCAACAAAGGAAACATTAAAGCGTCTTAAAATTTATTGACTCTCATTATTTTGATAAAACCATTTATAAAACAACGTAGATCCTGAAGCAAGTTCATGACGACCATAGGCACATATCGTTATATTTGTATACTCACCTGCACCAAAAATATAGTATCTTATGCAAAGTGATCCCAGCCTTTTGGTTTTATATCGCTAAGTGTACCATCGTTCTTTTGCATCAGATATTTTTTTTCTTTTGTAATTGTGCCAATTCTGTATAATGTCCTTTTGAAGGTTTTATAAAAATCATTTTCTAGTTTTGTTGCTTTCTTTGCATCAGCAGTGCATACTAATACATAATCTTCACCACCGGCAAGCGCATACTCTATGGCGCTATAGCCATGTTCTTTACAATAGTGCAATAAATCAGGCGATACTGGTATTGCATCTTCTTGCAGTATAAAACCCACATTACTTTCTTCTGCTATATGCATTAAATCCGAACTCAATCCATCACTTATATCAATGCATGAGTGAACTACACCAGAGTTTGCCAAAAACAAACCTTCTTCTATATGTGGACGCGGCAAACAATGTGCTTCAAACAGTCTTTTTTCATGAACATTTTTTGGTTGTTCTGATTTAAGAATGAAATCCAATCCTGCTTTACTATCGCCCAATAAACCAGTACAAAATATTACATCCCCCTCTTTTGCCGTGTTGCGGTATAAGAGTGATTTTTTTTTGGCAACTCCTGTAACTGCCACGTTGATAATTAAATCAACAATGGATGATGTGGTATCGCCTCCAAGGATATTAACATTATATTGCTTTGCAAGATCTTTCATTCCTCTGTAAATTTCATCAAGGTATTCAATGGATGTTTCTTTAGGAATGCCTATGCTTACAAAAGCATGTTGTGGAACTGCTCCCATAGCAGCAATATCGCTTAAATTTACTGCAAGGGATTTATATCCAAGCTGATAACCTGTCATAGCTTCTTTAATAAAATGTACACGTTCCACAAGCAGATCAGTGGTAAGGACAACACACTCATTTTTGCCAATTGCAAATACTGCTGCATCATCACCAATTGCTCGCATTACATTTACTGGATTATTGACACTATCTGGAGTAATGCGTTTTATAAAGCCAAATTCGCCAATATCTTTAAGGTTCATTTGATTTTTCCTGATTACGATATTTTAATAACAACTTTTAGCCTCACAGATTATTGTCTTTAATGTTTTTGCTGCCTCATACGGATTATCAGATGAAACAATAGCTGAAACAACCGCTATCCCATCTGCACCATGCTGTATAACCTGCTCAGCATTATGAATCTGAATTCCACCTATGGCAATGACGGGAATACTCACTGCCTTTTTAATTTCCTGTATTCCCTCCAGACCAATAATTCCTGATATATCATCCTTTGTTGATGTTGGGAACACAGATCCGGCACCAATGTAATCTGCACCATCCTTTTCAGCTTCAATTGCTTCATTAACAGTTGATACTGATATGCCAATAACCATTGCATGCGGGACTATCTTTCGTGCAGTTGTCAGTGGCATGTCATCCTGCCCTAAATGAACACCATACGCGTGTACCGCTAATGCCACATCAATTCTATCATTGATTATTAAAGGAACATTGTACCTGTCGGTAATGTATTTAATCATTTGGGCTATTTCAACAAATTCCTTCGTATCAATATTTTTTTCACGCAATTGCACACAATCGGCACCACCTTTGATTGCTTCTTCAACAACAACCTCTACAGGCTTTTTTGCAAGCTGCCTATCGGTTACAAGATATAGTAAGCTTTGAAACCTTGTTTTCATTGCATTACCCTTTCAATTTTTTGATAATCTGTTCAGCAACTATTTTTCCTGACAATAGCATTCCACCAAATATTGGGCCCATGCGCGGTCCGCCAAACACCGCATTTGCAGCCATACCAGCAACAAAAAGACCAGGGAATATTTCGCGTGTATGTTCCAGTGTGAGCTTTTCTGCTTTATCAGCCCACATAGATTTTTCGCCTTCAATTGTTCCTGAAGGAGTATTAAGCTTGCCAGGAACTTTTTTCACAACAACTTTAACCACCTCTGTATCATGGCCTGTAGTATCTATAACATACCTTGATTGCACTGTCAATGGATCAACATGCAGTTTAGCAATATCTACTGCTGACCAGTTTATAACCAGTCCACAAACACAATCTTCCCGCATCATAACATCTTCAACGCTTATGCAGTTAAAAATAGTTAATCCAGCTTTAATTGCTTTTGATGCTATTGTACATACTGATTCAATTGCATCTGCGGTATAGTAATTTTCAGCATATTGTGTATATCGAACATCAAATTCTTCCAGTATAGGCAATGCATCTTTCTGAACAACTATCTCATTAAACTGCATCCCACCGCCCCACATGCCACCACCAATGGATAGCTTACGCTCAAACAGGATCGTTTTTATATTTTGTTTTGACAGATAGTACCCGGCAACAAGCCCTGACGGGCCTCCGCCAACAATAGCAACATCGCTGACAAGGGAATTTTTCAATCGCTGAAAGTAGCGATCAATAATTGCCGATGTAATGGTTACTTCATTGAGTTCCATAGATATGTCCTCCATAAAAATAGGTAATGTATTTCACAAAGTTATTTCTGTGAAATTCTTGCTTTTTGTTAAAACAAAGTAGCGTATTAATTAAATTGAAAATTAGATTCTTCGTCCCGATACAATCGGGACTCAGAATGACCATCAGAATGGCCAGTATTGCTTTATAATCGAAATACCAATAAATATCATACATTTTCAATGTTTGCATACTGCTCCAGTTCTGATGGGGTAATGGCATATAACTCATCAATCAGTTTAATCATAAAGCTTCCTGGCGCAATTGCTTTTTTGGCTGCTAACTCACCTGCAACACCAAAATATGCTAATGCACAGGCTGTTGCTTTAAGGTAATCGTTATCAACTGCACTGAATGCACCTATTAACGCTGTTGCCGTACAACCTGTGCCAGTAACCATACGTAAGAGTTTGTGCCCATTATGCACTTTTACTATTTGTTTACCATCAGTAACAATATCAGTTGGTCCTGTTATAGCAACTATTGCTGAATACTTGTCAGCTATCATCGTTGCCACCTCAATAGCATCAGTAACACTATGTAAGGCATCAACACCTTTTGTCTGTGCATTGTTGTCAGCCAGTGCAAGCACTTCTGATGCATTCCCACGAATAACTGATATAGTACCCGTGTTCAATATTTTTATTGCTGTGTGGGTTCGTAACGATGTTGCACCTGCACCAACAGGGTCTAATATTACCGGTATACCTTTTTTATGTGCAGTACCCGCAGCAATTATCATTGAATGAATCCATTCATTTTCCAGTGTCCCAATATTAAGTACCAGTGCATTTGCAATGCCGGTCATTTCCCCTACTTCATTATATGCATGTGCCATCACCGGTGAAGCACCGCAGGCAAGCAATGCATTTGCAGTGTAATTCATTACCACATAATTAGTGATGTTATGTATCAGCGGTTTTTGTAATCGGACATTTTCAAGAATTATACGTGCATCGTTACCTGTTACCATTTATTTCTCCTTTTTTACAATAATTCACACTCATTATGTGTTTTGATTGCACACAGCTTGCCACACATGGTACACACCTTTTCTTCATAATCCTCACTTTTTTTCCTGCGTGCACGAGCCATATCTGGATCAATTGCTTTGCTGAACATGCCATCCCAATCCAGCGCCTTTCTGTATTGTGACATTTCAAAATCCTGTTGTATGGCTTTTGGAATGCCCTTAGCAATATCAGCCGAGTGTGCAGCAATGCGAGTGCCTATCACACCCAATCGTACATCTTCCACTGTTGGCAGGCATAAATGCTCAGCTGGCGTCACATAGCACAAAAAGTCGGCACCTGCAAGTGCGGCGATAGCTCCACCAATAGCCCCTACGATATGGTCATATCCTGGAGCGGTATCAGTTGTTAATGGCCCCAGTACATAAAATGGTGCATTGTCACAGATTCGCTTTTCCGCAATGATGTTTGCAGTTATTTGATCCATGGGAACATGGCCTGGGCCTTCAACAATGACCTGTACACCAGCTTCACGTGCTTTTTTTACGAGCTGACCTAATATTACCAGTTCTTCTATCTGTGCAGCATCAGTAGCATCTGCAATGGCTCCTGGACGCAATCCATCGCCTAAACTTAAGGTCACATCATATTTATGAGCTATCGCACATAACTTATCAAAATGCTCATACAATGGATTTTCTTTTATATGATGTCTCATCCATGCTGCTAAAAGCGACCCACCACGGCTAACAATTCCCATAACACGCCTTTGCTTTGATGCTAACTCAGCACTATGCTGTGTCACACCGCAATGAACAGTAATATAATCAATGCCTTCTTCACACTGCTGTTCTATTGCATCAAAAAGCTGGTTTTCTGACATGTCCAGAATTGATTTATCCTTTGCCGAAAGCTCTGCAGCTACCTGATAAATAGGTACAGCACCTACCATTACCGATGAATGCTCCAGAACCATTTTTCTAATTGCATGTAAATCACCACCCGTTGAAAGGTCCATCACACTGTCAGCACCATAATAAATAGCTGCTTCTAGCTTTTTCATTTCTTCTTTAATATCAGCATGGTCAGTTGATGTTCCTATATTTGCATTTACTTTGGTAAGCAAACCTTTCCCAATGGCACGCACAGAAAATGTACGTTTAATGTTTTTTGGTATCACTGCCCAACCTTTGGCTATTAAATTACGTAACTCTTCAGCCGATATCCCTTCATATTCCGCTGCTTGCTGCATCTCTCTGGTGATACTACCCTGTTTTGCAAAATCTAACTGTGTCATAATGGTAACCCTCATAACAAAAAACCGCCCAGCGTGTGGGCGGTTTTTTAAGTTTTTAAAAATAAAATGAAAACAGAAGCAATTATAAAAACTACTCCCTCCGCTGGCATTACCCAGATCAGGTTCTAAGGGTATACTCTCAGGCCTGTGCACCTGCACAAACCACCCCTGCTTTAAAGAACTTTTAGTAAATGCAATATAATAACAGTTATGTAAAAAATCAAGTAAATAGAAAAATTATTTAGTAAAATAATATTGTCTTCGTTCGGGTATACTTTTTGGCATTCCCCCGTTTTTAATAAATTCAGGATCATTATATAACCCACAATAACAGTATCCATATTCTTTAATGTCAGGTGGACAGTAATCACACGGGCATATTATATCTTTATCTTGATCACGAATACCATCAGCATCCCTGCACGGACAGGAGTAATACCCATAACGGTTATAATTTATTGTTAATCCTTCTATTAATATATCAAGAAACTCTTTATCTGGATGTAAAACCCACCCGTGCTTGGATGCTACCATTTGTGCAAACTGTAACGTATCCTGGAATGTTTTAGCTTTTTTCATGGCTATTTCTCCAATTTTAACATACGCCGCCATTCTTCTTCAATAAAGCCTGTAAAAAATGTATTGTCATCAATAACCAGAAAAGGAAATGCAACATACATATTTGATTTCTGAACAAGATAATCTTTTAATTTATTTTTTTCCTCTGAAGGCAATAAATCCACATACACAAATCGGTATTTAACCGAATTGCTATCAAGAAAATTCAATGCACGTTTACAATGCCCACATGTTGAAAGAGCATATACGGTAACATTCCCCGCATCATATGAGCCATCCCTGTATGTAAAAGTTATATTTTCTATCATATGCATCTCCTTAAAGAATTGTATCACATCATTTTTTATTCCTGCTTCATATGGAAACAGTTCTGTCTATTACAATAATTGTATAAAAATATACAATCTCAATCAAACAATGTCAATTAATATTATTTCGATTATGTTTTATACATATCTGTTAAACAAAATAAAAATGATTGTAATTAATAAAAAAACTGCCCGTAAAGGCAGCTTTCTTTAGTATATTTTAAAAATTATGCAAAATGACAAAAATAAGTATCAATGGCCTTCCCGCAAACTTTCTGCTGGTGGATAAATACCTTTAGCTCTTCTGTATACTGCAATGCCAAAACGTATACAACCACATATTACAACCCACACTGCAATTATTGTAGCGATAGTTAATGTATGCATAACTGCAGTATGATATTCATTAATAAGATACAATATTAGTTCATCCATTGTGCACCTCAAAAAAAGTTGGTTTTACAATAATTACAATATTACTGTGAAAGTATGCATAAATATTGTCAATATAAAATTTTTAATTTTAAAAAAAATTATTTTTATTCACTCATCCTGGCACGTTATACAGACAATATAACTAGTATTACTTCGTTTCTAAATATTACAAATCATATAACACTTTTTTCACATCCACCTGCCGTATACTCACAAAGTGAAAACAAAAACTGTTTGACTTTATTTATTTGTATGGTATTTTCTGCTTTAAGCCTTTTAAATAGCTATTATCGCTAAAATATGTAGCTGAAAATTTTTATTAATAATTTTTTAGCAATTGAGGTAATGATACTACAGGAATGAGCATTATCGATAACTACAGACAATTATTACAAAAAATTGAGCTCATTGCAAAGCAATGCAATAGAAATCCTGCTGAGATTTCCGTTATTGCAGTCAGCAAGACATTTCCTGCACAAATCATTCAGGAAGCCATTGACAATGGAATAACACTATTTGGCGAAAACCGAGTTCAGGAAGCAAAGGCAAAAATTCCACAGTTAAAGGGCAATTTTACTTTTCATCTGGTTGGTCACCTGCAATCAAATAAAGCAAAAGATGCTGTGAGGCTATTTGAGTGCATTCACTCAATTGACAAGATTTCAACTGCAATTGAGGTTGACAAAGAAGCTAAAAAGATTAATAAAATACAAAATATCCTTATTGAAGTAAATACTTCAGGTGAACCATCAAAATTTGGAGTTGAACCTGAAAAAGCGGTTGAACTTTGCAAGGCCATACGTGACCTGCAAAACGTTACGTGCACAGGCCTTATGACGGTAGGTCCTTTGACAGAGGATCGCAATAAAATACGTGGTGCATTTAAACAATTGAGACATTTAAAGGGAGAAATAAACCAAACATTAGGCATTTCATTACAGGAACTATCGATGGGAATGTCAGGAGACTTTGATATTGCCATTGAGGAAGGTGCCACAATGCTGCGTATTGGCACGGCAATTTTTGGACAGAGGATATCGTGATGGATCTGGGAAATATATCAATTGGTTGTATTGGCCTGGGTAACATGGGAAGTGCAATATGCATTGGCCTGTCAAAGTTATTACATTCAGAAAACATTATTGGCTATGATGTCGATAGTTCTAAAGTAAAAGAACTTTCACAAAAAGTTAATCTTTCAGCTGCCAGTTCAATTCAGGAACTATCGGACAAAAGCGATGTTATTATAATTGCCGTAAAACCAAACATGGTTGAAACAGTAGCCCGTGAAATTAAAAGCAAACAAAAAGCTGCACTGGTTATTTCAATTGCTGCAGGTATTACTCTTGCCAGGCTTTCTGAATGGCTGGGCGATAGTTACCGTATAATACGCTGTATGCCCAATACGCCTGCGCTCATTGGCGAAGGCATGTCAGTACTATCAACCGTTTCTGCAACCGAAAACGACATACATATTGCGCAGGCTATTTTCAGCGCATTAGGTAAAGTAATGATATTGCCCGAACACCTTATGGATGCTGTTACTGCAGTATCAGGCAGTGGACCTGCGTATGTCTTTACATTTATACAGGCAATGGCCGATGGAGGTGTTAAAGCAGGACTTTCACGTAACGACGCCCTCACATTAGCTGCGCAAACTGTACTGGGTTCAGCAAAAATGGTTTTGCAGGGCGAGGAGCCAATAATTCTAAGGGGTAAAGTAACTTCACCTGGAGGTACCACCATTGATGCCATTCATGTACTGGAAAAAAACGGATTTTCAGGTATTGTCATGGATGCTATTGAGGCTGCCTGCAGTAAATCAAAAAAATTGGGGGAAAAGTAATGCTTACAAACTACCATATATGGCAGATAAAAAAAGCAATCAGGTTCATGATACCAGTAATCATTGCTATTTTTGTTATAGGA